>CALKYL010000245.1 GCA_938003515.1 uncultured bacterium | reverse complement strand
CGCCGAACCCGATCCGCGCACGTTCGACGGCGTCGCCTTCGAAGGCCTGCAGGTGCGCGAGGACGAGCCGTTCTTCGGCTGGGCCGTGTTCGACGGCTACGTCGCGGTCGCGATCGGCGAGGCGGCCGCCCGCCAGATCGTCGCCGGCGTGCGCGGCGGCGACGCCGGGCTCGCCGGCAACCCCGCGCTGCAGCGGCTGCGCGACGGCGCCGAGGTCGAACGGCCCGTGTTGCGCACCTGGGCCGCCGTCGACCGGCTGGCGCAGCTCCTGCCGTTCGCGAACCTCTCGTGGCAGCCGCTCGGCCTGTCCCGGGTCCCCGCGGCGTTCGCGGAGTCCGGCCTCGACGGCGACGGCTTCGTGAGCCGGGTCCGGCTCGACGCGCCGAACCCGACCGGTCTGCTGGCGGACCTGCGCGGTCGCGCGCTGTCGCAGGACGACCTCGCGCCGATCCCGGACGACGCGACGATGGCGCTCGCGCTGCGCGCCGACCGGGGGCGCCTCGAATCGGCGCTGGTCGGCGTGTTCGCGGCGTTCGTCGGGCGCTTCGACCCGCAGGAATGGGACCGGCTGCGGGAGCGCATCGAGCAGCAGAGCGGCACCGACGTGCGCGAGGACCTGCTCGCGCACGCCGACGACTGCGCCGTCGCCTGGTCGTCGCCGCGCCAGGGCGGGCTCGGCTTCACGGGCGGGGTGCTCGCGGTACCGCTGCGCGACGCCGACGCGTTCGGCGAGGAGCTGACGGCGATGTGGGACCGCACGGCCGAGGTCGCGCCGCAGAAGGCCGAGGACCGGGACGCGGGCCGACGGCTGTCGCACCGCGCCTACCTCGAGGAGTTCGAGCACGCGGGACGGCGGGTCTGGTGGGTCGACCTGATCGACGACGACATGCCGTTCGCGTTCTCGTGGACCCACACCGACCGGCACTTCCTGTTCGGGCTGCTGCCGCAGCCGGTGCGCGCCGCCGTCGACGCGACCAGGGTTCCGAACTTCGACCGCGCGCTCGCGCGCACGCCGCTGGTCGCGAAGCGCGGGGACGCCGTCGCGCTGCTCTACCTCGACGTCGCCCGGGTGCTGGCGCAGGGCTACGGCGCCGGTCTGCTCGCGATGCAGACCGTCAGCCTGGAATGGCAGCGGGAGGGCTTCGACTTCGACCTCGCGGACGTGCCCCGGCTCGAAGCCCTGCTGCCGCACGTCGGCCCCGAGCTGCTCGTGCTCGAACGGACCGACACGGGCTTCGCGCTGACGCGGCGCGGGTCGCTGCCGGTGTTCGATCCGCTGCTCGTCACCTGCGGCGCGGCGGTCCTGCTGCGGTTCGACTGAACCCCGGCGCCTGCACGGCGGCGGCCGCCGCGCCGGTCGGCGCGGCGGCGCTGGCCGGCGGTCAGCGGTCGCCGTCCTGCTCCCCGTCCTCGGACTGCAGGAACTCGAGCAGCTCGGCCTCCTCCTCGAAGCGCAGCCAGCTCGGGTCCGGGTGGTCCGGATCGATCTCGACGTTCAGCTCGTGGCTTTGCGTCCGGCCGTCGACGACCAGCCGCGCCGTATAGGTGCCCGGCGTCACGCGGGGCCCGCCGCGGCGGCGCATCCACTGCTGCACGCGCTCGTCGGCGTCGGGGTCGACGCGCGCGCGGCGGCGCAGGTTCCACTGCAGCGTGTGCAGCCCGGCCTCCTTCGCGCCGTCGAGTTCGGCGATGGCCTCGCCGCTGTTGTCGACGATCTCGAGCTTCACCGAGCGCGCGGGCTTCTTCAGGTGGTAGACGAAGCGCGCGCCGTCGTCCGGGTTCTCGGCCACGAAGCGACGGTTCGTCCCACCCGTCGAGAGGCCGCCGCGCCAGACGACCGCCGACAGCGGCCGGTAGAAGTGCACGTCTTCGCCGAGCACGTCCTTCGTCATCTGCCGCAGCTCGTGCACGCTCGTGATCCACAGGCTGCGTCCGTGCGTGCCCGCGACGATCTCGCCCGACGGCACGTTGATCGCGAACGCGTGCACCGCCACCGTCGGCAGGTCGCCGTTGAAGCGCGTCCAGTGCGCGCCGCGGTCGAGGGACACGAACGCCTGGAACTCGGTGCCGAGGTAGAGCACGTTCTCGTTGACCGGGTCCTCGGCGATCGTTCGCGTCGACCCGGCGTCGGCCGGCAGCGTCGCGGTCAAGGACCGCCACGTCGCGCCGGCGTCCTCGGTCGCGAACACGTAGGCCGCGTCGTCGTCGCTGCGGTGGCCGTCCAGCGTCACGTAGGCGCGCTTCGCCTCGTGGGCCGACGCGACGAGCTCGCTGACCCAGCGGGGCCCGGGCACCAGCTCCGCGATCGGCCGCCCGGCGTCGCCCGACGCGCGGGCCGACGGCCCGCGTTCGCCGCCCTCGACGGCGCTGATGTCGCTCGGGTCGGGCGTCGCCGCCGTGAAGCAGTCGATCCAGCTGTCGCCGCCGTCGCGGGTCACCCACAGCGCCCCGTCGTCCGTGCCGACGTAGACGATGTCGGCGTCGACGGGCGACTCGGCGAGTGCCGTCGCAGAACCGCGGTCGGTGTTGGTGATGTCGGGTGAGATCGCCTCCATGTCGCGGCCGCGGTTGAGCGACTTGAACACCTTGTTGCCGGCCGTGTAGACGATCTTGCTGTTGTGCCCCGACAGCAGGTACGGGGTCTCCCAGTTGAAGCGCGTGCGCTCGCGGTCCTCGCCTTCCTGCCGCTGGCCGCCGCGGCGGCCCGGCCGCAGGCTGCCGCGCTCGCCGGTGTCGAGATCGCGCCACGACGGCGGACCGTTCTGCGACTGGCTGTAGACGACGTGCCGGTCGTCGGGGTCGACGAGGCACCGGAAGCCGTCGCCCCCGCCGACGCGCACCCAGTCCTCGTTGCGCGCGCCGAGCCCCGCGGTGCGGCTCGGGCCGCCCCAGCTGCCGTTGTCCTGCAGGCCGCCGTAGACGCGGTAGTTGCGGTTCGAGCTCACGCCGACGTGATAGAACTGCCCGATCGCGACGTGGTTGAGGTGGTCCCAGTTCTCGCCGGCGTCCCAGGTCACGTAGATGCCGCCGTCGCAGCCGTGGATGATGTGGTCGCCGTCGGCGGGATCGATCCACTCGGCGTGGTGGTCGACGTGCATGCCGTTGCCCGCGCCGCGGTCGAACGACTTGCCGCCGTCCGTGGAGCGGTAGAGCGACGTGCCGAGCACCATCACGTTGTCGCTGTTGCTCGGGTCGATGCGGATCTGGCTGTAGTACATCGGCCGCGGATTGAGCGTGTTGACGCGCGTCCACGACTCGCCTCCGTCGGTCGACTTGTAGACGCCGCCGTATTCGTGGCCGTCCTCGCCCTGCAGGTCCTGCATGTCGGCCGCCTGACCGCCGAGCGTGCCGGTGAACGGCGAGCGCGCGTTCTCCGGGTAGGTGCCGAAGGCGACCGCGATCTCGTGGTCCTTGCGTTCGCGCACGACGGTGAACACGACCTCGTCGCCGGCGACGTGCTGGCGGCAGGCGCGCTCGAACTGCTCCGGGGTGTTGACGCGCACGCCGCCGACGGCGAGCACGACGTCCCCGACGCGCAGGCCGGCCTTCTTCGCCGGCGTCGGTTCGGGCTTCTTCGGCGAATCGTCGTCGCCCCCGCCGCTCTCGCCGCCCCCGCGACGACCCTGGCCGCCGCGCTCGCGCCGCGGCTCCACCGCCGTCACCTTGACGCCGGCGTCGGCGGCCTCGACCGCCATGCCGTGGTAGGGCGCGTCCTCGGGCTGCTTGGCGATCATCTCGCTCTCGACGATCGCCATCAGCACGTTCGGATCCTTGCGGTAGTAGTCGATGCCGATCCGACCGAGCGCGCACGTCGGCAGCCCCTTCTTCACGTGCGTCCAGTTGACGCCGCCGTCGGTCGTCTTCCAGACGCCGCCGCCGGGTCCCCAGCGCTTCGCCGGGTCGTTGGTGTCGAAGCCGTCACGCGCGCGCTCGTAGGTCGCGACCAGCAGCGTGTCGGGATCCGTCGGGTGCATGTCGACGTCGATGACTCCGGTGTTCTCGTCGACGTAGAGCGAACGGGTCCACGTCTCGCCGCCGTCGATGGTCTTGTAGAGGCCGCGTTCTTCGTTGGGGCCGTACAGGCGACCGAGCGCGCCGACGTAGACGACGTCCGGGTCGGTCGGGTGGATCGCGATGCGTCCGATCTGGAACGAGCGCTCGAGGCCCATGTGCTGCCACGTCTTGCCGCCGTCGACCGACTTGTAGACGCCGTTGCCGTAGGACACCGAGTTGCGCGGGTTGGCTTCGCCGGTTCCGACCCAGACGACGTTCGGGTCCGACTGCGCGACCGCGACGTGGCCGATCGAGACGACCGCCTCGCGGTCGAACTGGTGCTCGAAGGTGACGCCGTTGTTGGTCGTCTTGACGAGGCCGCCCGACGCGGTCGCCGCCCACCACGTGCTGGGTTCCTTCTCGTAGACGGCGAGCGCGACGATGCGGCCGCCCATGGTCGCGGGACCGATGCTGCGCCAGTGCAGCTTGTCGGCCCACTCCTTGGGCAGCTCCTGGGCCGCGGCAGCGGCGGCGACGACGAAGAACGCGACGAACGCGATCGGCGGACGGCTCATGCTTGGGGACTCCGAGGGGGTGTCGGGGAGGAACGGGCCCCGCAGTCTAGCGCCGTCGCCCGCGCGGTCCGCCCACGACGCCGGTGCGACGGCAAGGAGCACATTCGTGTCACATCCCGAGGCGCGCTGCGCGCCCGGCCCACCGAAAGAGGCCGGCCGCCGGCTGCGATGGTGGCGGCGATGGAATAGACTCCCGCGGGTCTTTCGGCGCGCCTCCGCCCCCACTCGTTCCCATCGGAATCACCATGCAGAACTCCCGTCCGCACGTCGGCATCGCCGCCGTCGCCCTGCTGCTCACCGCCGCCGCGGCGCCCGCGCAAGGAACCGGCACCCAGTGGCCCACGCCGCTGCCGGCCCCGCCGTCCCTGCTCGCGAAGTTCGACGCGACCGCCGGCACGGTCCAGCAGCTCGACGTCACGCCCGTCGCCAACGGCGACTACGCGATCCCGATCGTTCTCGGCGGCAAGCAGCGCACGCTGCTGCTCAGCGAGCACGACGTGCGCGCACCCGACTTCCAGCTGCTCGTCCAGGACGCGAACGGCGTGCGACAGGTTCCGACGCCGCCGTGCACGACCTTCCGCGGCTCGCTGCTCGAGGACGCGCGATTCGAGGTCGTCGCCTCGATCGTCGACGGCAGCGTCGAAGCGGTCGTCTACGCGCCGGCGCAGGAGGCCGACGTCGAGACCCGCGACTGGGTCGTGCAGCCGATCCGCCGGGTGTCCGACACGGCGGGCCCGAGCGCGCACGTCGTCTACCTGATGGCGGACAGCGCCGTGCTCCCGGGCCAATGCGGCACGGGCTTCGCGCCGGCGCCGCCCCCGGTGCCGCCGGGGAACGTTCCTTCGGTCGGCCTCGACACCACGCGGCTGTGCGACATCGCGATCGAGGCGGACCTGCAGTTCTACCAGCTCAACGGCAGCAGCGTCGTCGCGACGCAGAACGACGTGACGGCCGTGATGAACCAGATCGACTTCATCTACGACCGCGACTGCAACATCTCCTACAACGTCACGACGATCCTGGTCACGACGATCAACGTCTACACGACGAACGACGCGAACGCGCTGCTGACCCAGTTCGCTTCGCGCTGGAACACGGTCAACGCCGGCATCCTGCGGGACGTCGCGCACCTGTTCACCGGTCGCAGCCTGAACGGCTCGACGATCGGGATCGCGCAGCTGGCGTCGGTGTGCGTGCTCGGCTCCGCCTACGGCCTGTCCCAGTCGCGCTTCAGCGGCAACTTCGGCGCGCGCGTCGGGCTGACGTCGCACGAACTCGGCCACTGCTGGTCGGCGCAGCACTGCGACGGCATCAACCCGTGCTACATCATGTGCGCGAGCCTCGGCGGCTGCAGCAACAACGTCGCGCTGTTCGCGCCCGTGTCGATCAACCAGATCAGCCAGTTCGCCGCGACGCGCACGTGCCTGTCGGTCGCCCAGGTGCCGCCGACCATCCTGTCCGCGACCCCCAACATCGTGCCGGTCTTCGCGCCGGGCAACGTCGTGCTCGGCGGCTCCGGGTTCACGGGCGCCACGAGCTACGAGATCAACTCGCAGCAGTACACGTCCGGGTTCACGGTCCCCAACGACAAGAGCATGAGCATCGCGGTGCCGCAGGGCACGGCGACGGGGCTCGCGACGGTGCGCGTGAACACGCCGCTCGGCACGAGCAACGCCTACCCGCTGATCTACCAGATCACCTCGCCGCCGAAGCTGCGCACGACGACCACGGTGCCGAACACCGGGGGCATCGCCACCTTCGACTTCGGCGGAACGCCCGGGCGCGAGTGGCTGTTCGTCATCGGGTTCTTCAACCAGACGACGCCGTTCCAGGGCTTCCCGCTGCTGAGCAGCCCGCTCTTGCTGACCGCCGGCGTGTTCAGCGCGCCGCTGGGCATCGAGGGCTTCTCGGTCCCGGTGCCCGGGGGGCTCGGCCCGCTGATCATCTACTCGCAGATCCTCGAAGCGGACTCGACGCCGGCCGCGACGGGCGTGTCCAACATCGGCGTGACGATCCTGCTCTGACGGCGGCGGCAGGCGCCGCGGCGGCACCGGCCGCCGCGGGCCGTCGCGAGTCGCCGCGGGTCGTCGCGCCGCGGCCGAGCACGTAGACTCCCGGGCCCCGCTCCTCGGAGCCCCCACCCGGAGTCCACATGCTCAGAATCCCCCACGTGCTCGTCGTGCCGGCGCTCCTGGTCGGCGCGTCGCTGTCGAGTCCATGCGGCCTGGTCGCGCAAGAGGAGACGACGCCGTCCGGCAGCGTGCGCGTCACGCCGCCGGCCCTGACGCTGCCGGTCGGCGAGACCGCCCGTCTCGAAGCCGAGGTGCTCGACGTCGGCGGCCGGCCCGTCGACGGCGCGCGCGTGCTGTTCTTCTCCCGGGCGCGCCGCGCCGTGCGGGTCGACGGCGACGGCGAGGTCTCGGCGCTGCAGCCGGGAACGTTCGAGATCGTCGTGCGGGCGATGCTGCCCGAGGGCCGCGGTCCCGAGGCCGTCGTCGTCGTTCAGGTCCCGTATCCCGAGCCGGCGGCGATCCGACTGCGCGGCGCGCCGGCCAGGCTCTACGTCGGCACGACCGTACGGATCGTGCCAGCGGTCGTCGACAAGGACGACGTGCCCCGCGAAGACCTGGCGGTCACGCTGGCGTCGAGCGATCCGGACGTCGCCAGGGTCGACGCCTACGGTAACGTGACGGGGCTCCGGCCCGGCGGCGCGATGCTGCAGGCGAAGGGCGGCGGCCTCGGGCAGGAGCACCCGTTGATCGTCTCGCCGAACCCCGTTCGCGCCGTCTCGCTCCGCGCCAGCGCGACCCGCGCGCGCACCGGCGACGTCGTGCGCTTCGACGCGACGACGCGCGATGCGGACGGCAACGAGGTGCGCGACGTGCCCGTGTTCTTCTCTCTGCACGCGTCGCCCGACGACACGCTCGGCAACCCCGCCACCGGCCAGATCGAGCAGGACGGACGCTTCGTCGCCGAGAAGCCGGGGCTCTACACGGTGATCGCGACCTGCGGCGCCGCGAGCGACCGGCTGACGATCCGCTGCGACGAGCGCTTCGAGCAGCGGCGCAAGCTGGTCAAGGTCGGCCACGGACCGGTGCTCGACGTGCACACCAGCGACCTGTGGGTCTGGGAGGGCGCCGACGGTCGCGACTACGCCGTGACCGGCACGTGGGGCGCCAACGGCGACGCACACTTCTGGGACGTCACCGACCCCTCGCGCATCGAGCGCATCGCGACGGTCACCGTCGACGCGCGCACCGTCAACGACGTCAAGGTCAGCGAAGACGGCCGCCTGTGCATCATCAGCCGCGAGGGCGCGTCGAACCGCAAGAACGGCATCGTCGCGTTCGACGTCACCGATCCGCGCAAGCCCGAGAAGATCTCCGAGTTCGACGACGAGCTGACCGGCGGCGTGCACAACCTGTTCATCCACGAGGGCTTCGCCTACGCGCTCAGCGCCGGACGCCGCTACGACATCCTCGACATCAGGAACCCGCGCTCGCCCGTGCGCGTCGGCAGCTACCAGGTGTTCGAGCCCGGCGCGTCGATCCACGACGTCTGGGTCGTCGACGGCATCGCCTACTCGTCGAACTGGCGCTACGGCCTGCACCTCGTGGACGTCGGGAACGGCATCAAGGGCGGCTCCCCGTCCAATCCGGTCAAGATCGGCAACTACGCGTATCCGACCGGCTGGAACCACGCGGCGTTCCCCTGGAAGAGCCCGGACACGAGCAAGTTCTACGTGCTCGCCGGCGACGAGGCGTTCCCGTACGGCCTGTTCACGAAGGACAACCCGACCTACGCGCGCGGCTGGATCCACTTCGTCGACTTCACCGATCTCGAGGACCCGAAGGAGGTCGCGCGCTACGAGGTGCCGGAGGCGGGCACGCACAACCTGTGGGTCGAGGGCACGACGCTCTACGTCGCCTACTACAACGGCGGGCTCAGGGTCGTGGACATCTCCGGCGACCTGATGGGCGACCTCTACCGGCAGGGCCGCGAGATCGCGTGGTTCCTTCCGACGCACCCGAAGGGCGTCGTGCCGAACGCGCCGATGGTCTGGGGCCCGCAGCCGCACAAGGGCCGGATCTTCTTCTCGGACTGGAACTCGGGGCTGTGGTGCGTCGAGCTCGTCGACGACACCGGCGGGCGGCGATGAGGGCGCTCCGGTTCGCGTCGGCGCTCGCCGCGGCCTCGGTCTGCGCCACAGCACCGGCCCAGGCCGAGGCCGTGGCGGAGCGCGCAGCCGACCTCTACCGCGTCTACGTCGCGTGCGAATCGGCCGACGAGGTGCACCGCGTCGCGTTCGACGGCCGCCGGGCGTGGGTCGAGAAGGTGATCGACGTCGGCTACCAGCCGACCGAGATCGAGGGGCCGCACGGGCTCACCGTCGCGCCGGACGGCCGGCACTGGTTCCTGTCGATCGCGCACGGCAAGCCCTTCGGCATGCTCTACAAGTACCGCACGTCGGACGACGCGCTCGTCGGCGAGTGCGAACTCGGCATGTTCCCGGCGACGATGCAGATCAGCGAGGCGACGGGGCTGCTCTACTGCGTCAACTTCAACCTGCACGGCCGCATGCTGCCGAGCACGGTCTCGGTGGTCGACCCCGAGGCGATGGTCGAGGTCGGACGGACCACCACCGGCGCGATGCCGCACGGTTCGCGGCTGTCGCCCGACGGCACGAAGCACTACTCGTGCGCGATGATGTCCGGCGAGCTCTACGAGATCGACGCCGTGACCTTCGCCGTCACCCGGCGCATGCAGCTCGACATCGACCTGCCCGAGGGCCACGCGTCCGAGGCGAAGCCGACGTGGATCTCGCCGCACCCGACCGAGCCGCGCGTCTACGCGGCGCTGAACGGCAAGGCGACGATCGTCGAGGTCGACACCGATCGGTGGCTCGTGCGCCGGCGGTGGCAGACCGGCAAGGGCCCGTACAACCTCGACCTTTCGCGCGACGGACGCCACCTCGTCGCGACCTACAAGACCGAAGGGGCGATCGGCGTCTGGGACGTGGCCGCGGGCGAGGAGCTGGCGCGCCTGCCGTCGTCGCGCGGCGTCACGCACGGCGTGGTCGTCAGCCCGGACGGGCGCTACGCGTTCGTCACGTCCGAGGGCCGCAACAGCGAGCCGGGCGCGCTCGACGTCGTCGACCTCGAGGATCCCGCGATCCTCGCGACGGTCGACGTCGGCCTGCAGGCGGGCGGCATCGCGCTTTTGCCGCGCACCCCACGCTGACGCCGCGCCCGGCGCTCGCGGCGCGCGACCGGGCACGGCGCGCGCGGACGCGGTCTCCGACCGGTGAGAGCCGCCGCTCCTACCGCCACGCCGCCAGCAGGCGCGTGCACTCGGCGAGCAGCCAGTCCGAGTCCTCGAACGGGCGCGCGCTCACGTCCTGCCACAGGATGCGGCCGCGACCGTCGACCAGGAACGTGCCGTGCAGCGCCTCGTCGGTGAACTCGTCCCAGCAGCCCCAGCGCCGGAACGTCTCGCCGGCGGGGTCGCAGAGCACGTCGAAGTGCAGCGGGTCGGCGCCGTTCTCACGCGCTGCCTGGTGCGCCGCGCGCACCCGGTCGGGCCCGTCGGTCCCGATCGTCACGACCTCGATGCCGGCCGCGCGGAACTTCGGCGCCATGGGGTCCAGCTGCACGAGCTGGGCGACGCACAGGTCTCAACCGAAGCCGAGGAAGAACACGACCAGCACCGGCCGGCCGCGCAGGTCCGCCGACGAACGGCGGCCGCCGAGGCCGCGGGGCAGGTCGTAGCCCTGAGCCGGCGGCGGCTGCCAGCGCGGCGGTCCGTCGACCGCGACGCCGGGCATCGGTCCGACCGGCGCGCCGGCGCCGAACGCGGGGTGGCGCG
>CALKYL010000244.1 GCA_938003515.1 uncultured bacterium | reverse complement strand
CTCGGCGCCGACCTCGGCGAGGACGAGGACGGCCTGCCGGCCGTGCCCGAGCTCACCGACGCGGCCTCGGTCGCGCGGATCGTCTTCGTGCTGATGCTGACGTCGCGCGACGGCCTGTCGCTGTTGCGGCTGGCGCAGGCGTGCAACACCAGCCAGCAGCGCGTCGAGGAAGCGCTGCTGCAGCTGCAGCAGCAGCTCGCAGAGCTCGGGCTGCCGGTGGAGCTCGCGCGCGTCGGCGACACCGTGCGCTGGATGTCCCGGCCGGAGACGTTCGCCTACCTGCAGCGCCTGCGCGGCGTGCGCAAGCTCGAGAAGCTGTCGCCCGCGGCGCTCGAGACCCTCGCCGTCATCGCCTACCGCCAGCCGGTCATGCGCAGCGAGATCGAGGCGATCCGCGGCGTGAAGGCCGGCCCGATGCTGCGCACGCTGCTGCAGCACAAGCTCGTGCGCGTCACCGGCCGCGCCGACGTGCCGGGGCGGCCGCTGCAGTACGGCACGACCCAGCAGTTCCTCGAGCGCTTCGGCCTCGCGTCGCTGCAGGACCTGCCGAGCGTCAAGGAGTGGCAGAACCTCGGCTGAGTACTGACTACCGGGGTGTTGAAAACGGGATCGCACGCGCGCCCGATCCGTCGCAAGGCGATCACGATGGTCGGGACGCTGCGCCGTGCCTGTGCGTGAGGCAGACCGTCACCGCGACAGCGCTTGCGGCGGCTTTCCAACAGTCGGGTAGTCAGTACTCCTCGGCTGAGCGCCGCTCCGCGCGGCCGCGCACGGGCCTCGGGGCGCAAGCCCGCCCGTCGCCGAGCCTTGCATTCCCGCAGGACGGTGCCTAAGGTCGCCGCCGCAGATCGCGTCCCGTTCGTCTAGTCCGGCCTAGGACCCCAGATTTTCATTCTGGTAACAGGGGTTCGAATCCCCTACGGGATACCAGCTTGCGGACGGACCCGCCGGCGCTCGGCGCGGCGGGTCCGGCTCTTCGTCCGGCCGCTCGCAGGACCGCCTCGAGCGCACGGGTCGGCTGTCCCGGCTCGAGCCGCCTGCTGTCCAGGACGGCCCTATGCTCGCGCGCCCGATGCCGACCCCCGAGGTGCCGCCCGACCCCCGTGCGCCGCGCGACGTCGCGCGGCTGCTCGCGCGGGCCGTCGAACGCTTCGGCGAAGCGCCGTTCCTGGTGGTCGGCGACGAGCGGCTGTCGTTCGCGGCCTTCGGCGCGCGCGTCGCGACGGCCGCCGCCGCGTTCGCCCAGCGCGGCGTCGGTCCAGGCGACCGCGTCGCGGTGCTGCTGCCGCGGTGCGTCGACGAGGCCGTCGCGCTGCTCGGCGCGATGGCCGCCGGCGGCGTCGCGGTCCCGGTGCACGGCAAGCTCAAGGACGACCAGGTGCGGCACGTGCTGCGTGACGCGGAGCCGCGCTGCGTCGTCACCAACCGCACGCGCACGCTCGCGCTGCGCGACGCGGCGGCGCTGTTCGAGGGCCTCGATGTGCTGGACGCGCCGCGCGACCTCGCTGCTCCAGGGACCCTTCGCCAAAGCGACGCCGGCGCGTCGGGCGACGCGAGCCGGCAGGAGCCGCGGGGGCTCCCCGGGGCCCCGATCGACCCCGGAACCGCCGCCGTGCTGCTCTACACGAGCGGCAGCACCGGGCCCGCGAAGGCGGTCGTGCAGACGCACGGCAACCTCGCGCGCGGCGCCGAGGTCGTCGCCGGCTACCTCGAACTGACGGCCGCCGACCACGTGCTGGCGCTGCTGCCCTTGAGCTTCGACTACGGGCTCAACCAGCTGTTGTCGGCGCTGTGGGTGGGCTGCCAGCTGACCGCGGCCGACCACCTCGGCGCCGCCGAACTCGCGGCGCTCTTGCGGCGGCACCGGCCGACCGGCCTCGCCGGCGTGCCGTCCTTGTGGCACGAGGTCGCGGGCGGTCTCGACGCCGGCAGCCTGACCGACGACGACGGCCGCTCGCTGCGCTACGTCACCAACAGCGGCGGGGCGCTGCGGATCGCGGACTCGCGGCGCCTGCGCCTGCGCTGGCCGCACGTCGCGGTCTACGCGATGTACGGGCTGACCGAGGCGTTCCGCAGCGCCTTCCTCCCGCCGGGGGAGTTCGACGCGCATCCGGAGTCGTTCGGCTACGCGATCGAAGGCGTCGAGCTGCTGCTCGTGTGCCCCGACGACGGCGCGGTGCTCGACGGCGCGGCGACCGGCGAGCTGGTGCACGCGGGCGAGCTCGTCGCGGCCGGCTACTGGCGGCGCCCCGCGGACACGGCCGCGCGCTTCCGCCCCGATCCGCGGGGCGGCGGCGGCACGGTCGTCTACTCCGGCGACCTCGTGCGGCGCGACGCGGGAGGCCGGCACTACTTCGTCGCGCGCCAGGACCGCATGCTCAAGGTGTTCGGCCACCGCGTGTCGCCGGACGAGGTCGCGGCGGCGGTGGCCGACATGCCGGGGGTGGGGCAGCTCCACGTCGCCGGCCTGGACGGCGGCGCCGACGGCCACCGCATCGCGCTGTGGCTGGTCGGCGACCCGGCCGACGGCGCGCTCGCCGACGCGGTGCGGCGGCGCTGCCGGGCGCGGCTGCCGTCCTACATGGTGCCCCAGGTGGTGCAGGTCGTGCCGCGGCTGCCGCACACCGCGAACGGCAAGGTCGACGAGGCGGTGCTGCGCGCGCTGCTCGAACCGTGCCGGGAGGGTCCGTGACCGACCTCGGCCCGCTGAAGAACCTGCTGGCGCGCTACCTCGCGCGCTGGCCGGACGAGCGCGCGCTGGTCGCGCGCTTCGACGCGTTCGTCGACGCGCACGCGGACTGCCTGCTGCGCACGTGCGCGCCGGGACACGTCACGTCGTCCGCGTGGATCCTGTCCGCCGACGGCGGCTTTGCGCTGCTGACCCACCATCGCAAGCTCGGCCGTTGGCTGCAGCTCGGCGGCCACGTCGACGGCGAGCCCCGCGTCGAGCGTTCGTGCCTGCGGGAGGCGGAGGAGGAGTCCGGCCTGCGCGGCTTCGAGCTGGTGCCGTGGGCCGGGGCCGAGCTCGTGCCGCTCGACCTGGACGTGCACCCGATCCCGGCCCGGGGCGCCGAGCCGCGGCACGACCACTGGGACGTGCGGTTCCTCCTGCGCGCGCCGGCGGGGCAGCGGCTGGTGGTCTCGGACGAGTCGCACGCGCTGCGCTGGATCCCGCGCGCGCGCCTGGCCGAGGTCACCGACGAGCCCAGCGTGCTGCGGCTCGAGGCGAAGGCGCGGCGCGTGGCGACCTAGCGCGCGGGTCCGCGCGCTCGACACGGCCCGGCCGCGGGCGACAATGGCGGCCATGACCGCGTCGCCCGCTCCGAGGTCCGTCGCGCGTCCGCGCGGGCGCCGCCGGCGCTGGCCGCTCTTGGCGGCGG
>CALKYL010000243.1 GCA_938003515.1 uncultured bacterium | reverse complement strand
CGGCGCGGCCGCGGCGCTGCGCGGCTTCCTCGCGAGCTACCTTCGCTTCCACCTGCGCGAACCGGCGGCGACCCACCTGATGCGCGTGCTCACGACCGAGCTGCGCGGGCGGTTCACCGCCCGGCTGCGGGAGGACGACCGGCAGGAGCAGCGGTGGTTCCGCGCGCGCGTGCGGGAGCTGCTCGAGCTCGGCGCGCACGACGGAACGCTCACCGCCGACGACCCTGCGCTGGCGGCGTTCGTCTTGTGCGGCGCGGTGCTGGGCATCCTGGCCCAGTGGCACGTCGCGTCGAGCGACGTCGACGTGCATTGCGACGAAGCGCAGCTCGCGCGCCAGCTGGTCGCGCGCTTCGCGACCGGGGCGCCGCCTGCCGAGCCGGGCGCGCCGTCCGCGCCGGGCCTCCCGGACCGGCAGTTCGGCGTCGGACGCGCAGGCGACGATCGACCGACATGATTGCGCGCCGCGCCGGGGACGTGCAGACTGCGCGGCCGTGTTACCGCCGCTGCCGGCCGACTTCCTGCTGACCGTCGTGATGCCGGTCTACAACGAGCAGGGCACGCTGCGCGACATCGTCGCCGCCGTGCTGGCCGAGCCGACTCCGAAGGAGCTGATCCTCGTCGACGACGGCAGCGTCGACGGCAGCCGCGCGATCCTCGCGGAGCTCGCGGCGCTGCCCGGAGTCCGCGTGCTCGAGCACGATCGCAACCGCGGCAAGGGAGCCGCGCTGCGGACCGGCTTCGGCGCCGCTCGCGGCGACGTCGTGATCGTGCAGGACGCCGACCTCGAATACGACCCGGCCGACTACCGCGTGCTGCTGGCGCCGGTCGTGCGCGGCGACGCGGACGTGGTCTACGGCTCGCGCTACCTCGTCGACGAGAGCGACCCGGAGCGCGAGCGCGACAGCTTCTACCACTACTTCGGCAACCGCGTGCTGACCTTCTTCAGCAACCTGCTGACCGGCCTCAACCTGACCGACATGGAGACCTGCTACAAGTGCTTCCGTCGGGAGGTGCTCGCCGACCTGACGATCGAGAGCCGTCGCTTCACGGTCGAGCCGGAGTTCACCGCGAAGATCGCCAGGCGCCCGGTCCGGATCTGGGAGGTCCCGATCCGCTACCGGGGCAGGAAGTACGCCGAGGGCAAGAAGATCGGCTGGCGCGACGGCGTCGCGGCGCTGTGGGCGATCGTCCGCTACCGGTTCGCGTCCTGACTTGCGGCGGCGCCGCGTCGCGCGCGCCGGACGTCAGAACACCAGCCCGAACGTGAACAGCACGCCGTGGAAGTCGGCGTCGTAGCCGAGCACGACCTGGCCCGCCTCGACGTCGCTCTCGTCCATCGACTGGAAGCGTCCGACGTAGCCGACGCCGAACTCGGCCGGGCCCGCGCGCAGCCGGGTGCCGGCCTCCAGACCGACGAATCCGGTCGACGACTCGTAGTCGCGGAAGTCCTGGTCGACGTCGATCGCGGTGGCCGCGGCGCCGACGCCGAGCAGGCCGTAGAGCGACCACCGGAAGCCCCCGCGGCGCACCAGCGTGAGCTCCGGTTCGACCTCGAAGTAGGGCCCGATCGAGGCGTAGGTGGTCTCGAAGCCGGCGTCGTCCTCGAGCGTCAGGCCGTTGAGCAACAGGCCGATCCGGATCGGGATCGCGAAGCGGTGCTCCTCGACGCGGTAGGTGAAGTGCGCGAACAGGGAGCCGCTGCGGGCCTCCGTCGGCGGCGTGCCGTTGACGACGAAGAGGTCGTCGTCGGTCGCCAGCCCTTCGTAGCGTATGCCGCCGCCGATGCCCCCCGGCGACGTCGCCTCGAACTCGAGCTGGAACAGGCCGGCGTCGGTGTCGTCGTCGAGCGACCCGGTGTCGGTCATGAAGTCGAAGCTCCCGCCGGCCAGGCCGAGGCTGCCGCGGAAGTAGGGTCGCTCGCGTCCCTGGGCGGTGAGGACGGAGCACGTCAGCGAGGCGAACAGCAGCAGCGACAGCCGTACCATGGGCAGAATCTTAGCGCGGAGGACGGGAGCGGGTGGGAGGCGCCTCCCAGCGCGGTCCGCCGACGCGCGCTTCGCGGAAGTTCGCGCCCGTGCTCGGGCGCTTTCGGGCCGCCGGGTCAGGCCTGCACGTAGCGGCCGGCGATCGGCAGGAACTTCGCCATCGCGTTGCGGGAGTCGACGACGAGCCGCGCGTGCGCGGCGATCAGCGACCAGTCGATCGCGGTGTGGTTGGTCACGATCAACACGCAGTCCGCTTCGCCGACGCTCTGCTGGGTCAGCGGGACGGAGTGCATGCGGTACTCCATGTACTTGCGCATGCCGGCGAAGAGCGGCACGTGCGGGTCGTGGTAGCTGACGTCGGCGCCGTGCTCGAACAACAGCTTGATGATCTCGGCGGCCGGCGTCTCGCGCACGTCGTCGACGTCGGGCTTGTAGGCGAGGCCGACGACCAGCACGCGGGCGCCGCGCATGGCCTTGCCGAGGTCGTTGAGGCCCTCCATCGTGCGCCGTACGACGTAGTGCGGCATCGAGCTGTTGATCTCGCCGGCGAGCTCGATGAAGCGCGTGTGATGTCCGAACTCCCGCGCCTTCCAGGTCAGGTAGAACGGGTCGATCGGGATGCAGTGACCGCCGAGCCCGGGGCCGGGATAGAAGGGCTGGAACCCGAACGGCTTCGTCGCGGCCGCCTCGACGACCTTCCAGACGTCGATGTCCATCGACGCGAGCACCGGCTTCAGCTCGTTGACGAGCGCGATGTTGACGCAGCGGTAGATGTTCTCCAGGAGCTTCGCGGCCTCGGCGATCTCGGCGCTCTCGACGGGCACGACCTGCCGGATCGCCGCGCCGTAGAGCAGCAGCGCGAGCCTGCCCGACACCTCGTCGACGCCGCCGACGAGCTTCGGGATCGTCTGCGTCGAGTGGTCCTTGCGGCCCGGGTCCTCGCGCTCGGGGCTGTAGGCGAGGAAGAAGTCCTCGCCGACCACGAGGCCGGTCTCGGCGAGGATCGGCAGGCAGTCGCCGCGCGTCGTGCCCGGATAGGTCGTCGACTCGAGCGTGATCAGCTGGCCCTGGGGCAGCATCTTCGCCACCGTCCCCGTCGACGGCCGGATAGAGCTCAGGTCGGGCTGGCCGGGGTCGGGGGGCGGCGGCTGGCCGTTGTCTCTGCCGCGTGGGCCGCGGGGGCGATGGGGGGGGCCCCCGGGGGCGGGCGGTCTGGCCGGGCGGGGTGGGTAGAACCTCGGGGGCGCCGTTCGCCGCGTTCCGCGGAACACGTGGATATTGCACAGCCGGGCGGATGACGTCGTGCCATTTGCCGACTCACAAGAACTGGTCCGCGTCAGCGGTTTGTCGAAGGAGCATCTGATCGAAATCGGAACCGATCATCGACTTGCCGAT
>CALKYL010000242.1 GCA_938003515.1 uncultured bacterium | reverse complement strand
CGAGATATATCAGTGTGACTGGAGTTCAGACGTGTGCTCTTCCGATCTATCGCAGCGCGCGCCCGACCGCCGCCTGCCGCGGCTCGTCGTCCGCGTAGCCGGGCGCGGCGACCAGCCCGAGCACCGTGATCGCGGTGCCGCCGACGCGGTAGCCGACGGGCAGCTGGCCGCGGTCCTCGCGGTAGACCCCCTCGTAGGGCCACTGATCGTCGCCGTCCCCCTCCTGCACGGCGAGCAGCCCCGCGACCGCCAGCCGGCTCGCTTCGACCGGGTCGAGCGGCGGCGGGTCGGGCACCGGGAACTCGGTGAACCGGCGCGGCCCGGAGGCGGCCGGCTGCTCGTCCGCCCGGGCGGGCGCCTTCTTCTGGCCGGGCAGCACACAGACGAGCACGAACGGCAACAGCCAGCGGGCGTACATAGCGGCTTCCTCGGGTCGACGACGGAGACGCGCAGCGTGCCTCGACGGCCGCGCCCTCGCCAGGATACGTTCGCACCATGAATGCACGCGCGCTGCTGCTGCCGCTGCTCGCCGCCGGAGCGGCCGCGGCGTTCTGGCTGCTGAACCGCTCCCCGGACCAGGCCGGCGTGCCGGCCGCGACCTGGCGCGTCGGAGACGGGGACGGCCTGCGGCAGGCGCGCAACTACGACGAGCTCGCGCCCGAGACGCCGGTGCGGCTGTCGTTCTCGTGCGACGCCGAGCGCCACGTCTACGTCTTCAGCCACAGCCTCACCGACGGCACGCTGCTCCTGTTCCCGTCGCCGCAGCTCGAGCCGGGGCCCACCAACCCGCTGCCGGCCGGCCGCACGGTGCTGCCCGGCGGCGAGGGCGGCGCGGACCTCGCGTGGACGACCCGCGCGGAGGTCCAGGCGACGACGACGTTCCTGGTCGTCGCCGCCGCGAGCCCGGTCGCGGAGCTCGACGCCCTGCTGCCGCGCCTGCGCCGCTGGACCAACACCGTGCTGCCCGACGGCTCGCTGCAGATCACGAACCCGCCGACCGGCGACGAGGTCGCCGGCCGCCCCCGCGAGGACCTGCCCGCCGCGCTGCTGCGCCGCGCGGCCGAGCGCACGCTCACCGAGACGGTGGTCAACGGCCCGCTGCACGCGGACGCGCCGGGCGTCTGGACCGGCGGCTTCCGCGCCAAGGAGGTCGGCGAGCCGCGGCCGGCCCCGAAAACCAGCGACCCGAAGACCAGCGACCCGAAGAGCGGCGGCGGCAAGTGACCCGGCGCGCGCGCCGACGTCAGCCGAGCGCCTGCTCGACTGCGGCGCAGACGACGTGCACGCACACGAGGTGGCTCTCCTGGATGCGCGCCGTGTTGCCGGACGGCACCTGCACGGCGACGTCGGCGTGGTCGAGCGCGGCGCCCCGCTTCTCGCCGCACAGGACCGCCGTCGCGAGCCCCTGCCTCTTCGCCTGCTCGAGCGCCGCGACGACGTTCTTGCTGCCGCCCGAGGTCGTGATGCCGACGAGCAGGTCTCCGGGCCGCCCGATCGCCTCGACCTCCCGCCGGAACACGTGCTCGAAGCCGGCGTCGTTGGCGACCGCGGTCAGGGTCGGGGTCTGGTGTCCGAGCGCGATCGACGCGTAGCCCGACCGGTCCTTGTGCTCGAACCAGCCGACCAGCTCGCCGGCGGCGTGGGCGGCGTCGCACGAGCTGCCGCCGTTGCCGCACCACAGGATCTTGCCGCCGCCCCGGAGCGTGGCGACCGCGAGCTCGCACAGCCGCTGCAGCGACGGCAGGCACGCGGAGAGGAAGCGCTGCTTGGTCGCGATGCTGTCCTCGAACGTGCGCCGGATCTTCGATTCGTCCATCGGTCGGCGCCGAACGATACCGGGACGCCGGCGCGCGCGCACCGGCGCGCCGCGGTCGTCA
>CALKYL010000241.1 GCA_938003515.1 uncultured bacterium | reverse complement strand
CGACCGCTGAGCTGTCGTCCGCCCCACCGTCGGCCGTAGCGCCGTCGACCGTGTCGAACGGGAACCACGCTACCGCGCCCGCCGGCATACCCGACCCGGTCGACGCGGTCGATGCGGCGGACGGCGCGACGGACTCCGGGTCGTCGTCGGCGAGGACCCGCGCGATGCGCGCCTCCAGCGCGCGCACGCGCGCGAGGGCCGCGCGCTCCTCTTCGCGCTGCGCCTCGGTCGGCAGGCTCATGGCCGGCGTCGGCGTCGCGTGGGTGAAGTGCGAATACAACCCGGCCTCGTCGATGTCGTCGAAGAACGACGACAGCGCGTAGTACTCGCGCTGCGAGATCGGGTCGAACTTGTGGTCGTGGCAGCGCGCGCAGCCCACGGTCAGCCCGAGGAACGCGGTCGCGAACGTCTCGGTGCGGTCGGCGACCGACTCGAGCCGCATCTCCTCCTCGACGCTGCCGCCCTCGTTGGTCATGCGGTGCAGCCGCTGGAACGCGGTCGCCAGCCGCTGCTCGCGGGTCGCGTCCGGCAACAGGTCGCCGGCGAGCTGCCAGGTCACGAACGCGTCGAACGGCAGGTTGCGGTCGAAGGCCGACACGACCCAGTCGCGCCACGGCCAGACGGGCCGCTCGACGTCACTCTGGTAGCCGAAGGTGTCGGCGTAGCGCGCGACGTCGAGCCACTCGCTAGCCATGCGTTCGGCGTGGCGCGGCGACGCCAGCAGGCGGTCGACCCAGCGCGCGGCGGCCTGCGCGTCCGGATCCCGTTCGAACGCGTCGAGGTCGTCGGGCGTCGGCGGCAGCCCGGTGAGCGTCAGGCTGACGCGCCGCAGCCAGGTCGCGCGGTCCGCGGGCGGCGCCGGCGCGAGCCCTTCGGCTTCGAGCCGCGCCGAGACGAAGGCGTCGATCGGGTTCGCGCAGAAGGCCGCGTCGCGCACGTCCGGCACCGGCACCTCGCGCGGCAGCGGCGCGAACGCCCAGTGCGCGCGATACGGAGCGCCCTCGGCGATCCAGCGCCGCAACAGTCCGACCTCGTCGGCGGCGAGTGTCAGCTTGCTGTCGGCGGGCGGCATGCGCTCGTCGTCGTCGGCCGCGGTGACGCGCCGCACCAGTTCGCTCTCGTCGGGCTGCCCCGGCACGATCGCGACGGCGCCGCTCGGCAAGCGCCCGAGCGCGTCGTCGCGCCGGTCGAGCCGCAGGCCGCCCCGCCGCGCCTCGGCGTCGGGGCCGTGGCAACGGAAGCATCGATCGGACAGGATCGGCCGCACGTCGCGCGCGAAGTCGACCGGCGCCTGCGCGACCGCCGCAGAGGCGGCGAGCGCCAGCGCGGGGAGCAGGCGCGGTACGGCGGCCGCCGACGGCCTGGCGCGCGCGTGTGTCGCCGCGTGCGATGCGGGGGGCAATCGACGGTGCCGGCGCGCGGCTGGCTCCGCTCGGAGCGAGCGACTAGCATCTTCGCCCGCGCGCGCCCGTAGCTCAGTTGGATAGAGCACCGCTTTCCTAAAGCGGGGGTCGCAGGTTCGAATCCTGCCGGGCGTACCAGTCACGGATCCCGGCCATGACACCTGCATGCCGCCGCCCGACTGGCACGCCGCGACCCGCGCGGGGTGCGAGCGCCGGCTCTGGACCCCGATCTGGATCGCGCGGCGGATCCTCGCGGCGCCGATCTCAATGCCGGTCTACTGGTATGCGCACGTGCGCAGCCCGCTGCCTCCGGCCGGGCTGCAGATCGTCCGCGGACGATCGCGGCGGGGCGCGCCTACCGGTTGCCCAGCGTCACGTCGAGCGCGTTGGTCAAGGCGATCACGGCGCCGTCGGTCGACACTCCTTGCGTCGTCAGCTGCACACCCATCAAGGCGCAGTCGTGCGGCCACGGCACCGCGAACGGAACACCCGCCGGCGACCCGAGCGGCGCCGTCAGCAGCTGGTCACAGAGGATCGTCCCCCAGGCAGGGAACGGCACGTTGGTCGGGGCCCCGCCGATCGCGAGCAGGTCCACGACCCCGGACGGCAGGAAGCCGGCGTGGTCGATCACCGGATCCCAGACTTCACCGAGCACCGGCCCGGAAGTCAGGCCGGGCAGCAACGCCGCCGGGTTCGGCGGTGTGCCGACCCGCACGGTCTCGGTCGCCAACACCCCGCCGGCGAACGGCGCCGGCCCGAAGTGCAGGTCGTCGACGAAGAAGTCATCGGGCGCGCTGCAGGTGACGATCAGGCCGCCGATGCCGGCCGGCGCCTCGATGCCGGCGAACCACAGCGTCGGCCCCGCCACGAGCGTCGTGATCACGGCTCCCGAACCGTCGAAGAAGGTCACGCTGGTGTCGTTGGTCGGACCGTCCGCCACCCACAGCCCGGCGGCCGGCACGGTCGCCGGCGAACCGGATCCGGGGTCGACGAACGAGATCCCGACCTCGAAGTTGAGCGGCAGCGCCGCTGCGCCGGCCAGCGCATTGGGCAACGACTGCAGGCCGAGTCCGGTCGGGTTGCTCGGCTGCGACACCGCGACGTCGGAGCCGTCGAGCACGACGCCCACGGAAGCGAAGGCTTGGGTCAGCGGCGGACTGGCGAACAGCGCCGTCAACGGCACCGGCAACGGCGTCGCGATCGGCGTGCCGTCGGGCAACAGGTCGAATCCGAGGCGCGTGCCCGCACCGGGCAGCCAGGCGCTCTCGCCGACGACCTGGGTGACGCCGAAGTCGCACGGACCTGCGAGCACGGTGAATTGAGCGGGCAGCGCACCGACGGCGAGCGCGGCGCTGAGCATCGACAGGGTGGTTCGCTTCATGGTTCCGGGATCGCTACGGACGCGCGACCGCGGCCGCGCCCATGTGGACGAGCGAGGCGACGGGCGGGGCGTTACGGCGGGAATCCACCTGCGCATCCGGCTGCTCGCGCACGTCGCGGCGACTCGCTGCCGTGCCGCGCGGGCAGCCGGCCAGGAGGAGCGACGTGACGACCACGGGCCGACCGGTCGCGCCGTCAGCCGGCCGGCGCGTCGCCCCCGTGCCGCCGCAGGAACGCGTCGATGCGCGCGCGCTGCTCCCGGCGGGCGGCGTCGAAGTCGAGCTGGGAGCGGCGCATCCTCAGCACGGACAGCTCGTCGGCGCTCGGCGCGTCGCGCGCCAGGATCTCGCCGACGGCCTCGTCGAGGTGCTCGTCCCAGTGCGGCTGCCGGCCGTCGACGTCGCGCACGCCGTAGCGGCGCGTGACCTCCCAGCAGGTCAGCACCCGGCCCGCGTGGCGGCGCACGTCCGGGTCGGCCGCGAGCGCGGCGATCGCGCGGCCGACCAGGAGCGGCGTCTCCGAGTGCGCGAAGTGCGGGTCCTTCGCGATCGCGTCGCGCCAGTTCGCCTCGGTGACGCCGAAGTGGTCGAGCACCGCCTCCGAGCGCAGGAAGCCGGGCGTGATCGCGAGCGCGGTCACCGGGTGGCCCTCGAGCTCGACCGCCATGGCGTAGGCGAGGCGGATCACCGACGCCTTGCACAGGTCGTAGAACAGCTGGCCGCGGTAGCCATGGAACGCGCCGTCGGTGACCTCGACGACGACGCCGCCGCTCCCGTCGCAGGGGTCGAGCATCCCCAAGCCGCGCGCCAGGTCGGCCCGCCAGAACGGCGTGCCCCACTCGGCCAGCGCGTCGCCGCCCCAGATGTCGTTGACCAGCACGTCGAGCCGGCCGTGCTCGGCGCGCACCCGCTCGAACAGCCGCCGGACCGCGGCTTCGTCGCTGTGGTCGCAGCGCACCGCGATGCCAGCACCCCCGGCCGCGGTGACCAGCTCGGCGGTCTCTTCGATCGTCTCCGGCCGCCGGGGCTCCGGCGGGGCGCTGCGGCTGCTCCGGCCGGTGCAGTAGACGATCGCCCCGGCCTCGCCGAGCGCGCGGGCGATGCCCCGGCCGGCACCCCGGGTGGCTCCGGCGACCAGCGCGACCCTGCCGGCCAGCTGCATCCGCGCAGGATACGCGGGAGAAGACGGCGCGACGCCGTCGCCAAGAATGGTCCAGATAGACTTCTTGACTGAGTCCAGAATCAGACCTACGCTGGCTCCCATGCACGACGATCCCGCCGCCCGCCTGCGAGCCCACGGCCTCCAGGTCACGGCGCAGCGTCTCGCGGTGCTGCGCGCGGTCGCCGACCACCCGCACTGCACGGCGGACGCCGTGGCCGAAGCCGTTCGCACCGGCATCGGCGCGATCTCCCGCCAGGCGGTCTACGACGCGCTGCGCACGCTCTCGGACAAGGGCCTCGTGCGCCGCGTGCAGCCCGCCGGATCGCCCGCGCTCTTCGACCCGCGCGTCGGCGACAACCACCACCACGCCATCTGCCGCACGTGCGGGCGCGTGACCGACGTCGACTGCGCCGTCGGCGACGCGCCGTGCCTGACGGCGGCCGACGACGCCGGCTACCGGATCGACGAAGCCGAGGTCGTCTACTGGGGCACGTGCGCGCCGTGCCGCGAACCGCGCCGGGGCGTCGGCTGACGCCGGACCCGACGCCACCCCCGAACTCCACCATGCAGATCGTTTCCACGACCCCCACCAACCCCATGTCCCACGAACGCCCACACACGAACGTTCCCGCGGCGCGCGCCTGGCTCGCCGCCACCGCCTTCGGCCCGCTGCTCCTGACCGGCTGCTCGGTCCCGTCGAGCAGCGAAGTCCAGGTCGACGACGACGCCGCCGTTG
>CALKYL010000240.1 GCA_938003515.1 uncultured bacterium | reverse complement strand
GAATCAACACCGGCTGCTGGGTCGTGCCGAGGGCGCCGTGGTCGTCGACCACGGCGACCATGTGCCGGCGACGATGCAGGAACAGCCGCAGGAGGCGATGCGCCGGCATCGTGCCGGGCACCGATTCCAGGTGCCGCCCGAGCGAACCGAGCGTTCGCTCCCCCGCGCCCGCGACCGCGGCGTCGAAGACCTCGCGCCGGTAGACAACCCCGACGATCCGCGCCGCGTCGTCGGCCGCGGAGATCGGCACCCGGCTGTGCACCCAGCGGTCGGTGCGCGCGATGGCCTCGGAGACAGGCATCGACTCCGGCAGGATCTCCACCACGCGGCGCGGGATCATCAGCTCACGGGCCTGCACGCGGTCCAGCGTCAGCGCGTTGCGCACCCAGGTGTGCTCTTCGCCGCGCACCCTGCCGTGGCGGCGCGCGAGCCGCGCGAACACGAGCACTTCCTCCTCGCTCGGCCCGGTCTGGCGCCTCGCGCCGGTGAGCCAGCGCATCGCCGCCCGGGTCGGCCGCGCGACCGGCCACACGAGCCAGGTCATCAGCTGCAGCGGCCACGCGAGCCGCGGCGCGATGGTCGCCGCGAGCCGCACGCCGAGGCTCTTCGGCACGATCTCGGTGAAGGCCAGCACCGCGATCGTGAACACGACCGCGAACCAGGCGACCGCCTCGTCGCCGTATCGCGAGCCGACCATCGCGCCGCACGCCGCCGCGCCGATCGTGTGCGCGACGGTGTTGACGGTCAGGATCGCCGCGATCGGCTCCTCGACGTCGGCCCGCAGGGCGTCCAGACGCCGCGCGCCCTTGACCTGGCGCTGCTTGAGCAGTTCGACCTGCGAGGGCGTGATCGCGTACAGCGCGGCCTCGAACAGCGAGCAGAAGAACGACGCGGCGAGCGTCAGCGTGGCGATCAGCAGGATCAGTGTCATGGCGGCTGGGGTGCGCCGCCAGACTACCCGCGTCGGAAGGGTCGGCCGCCGAACGCAGCGGCGGTTCGGCCGCGACGAGGCGCGGCGACCCGGGCGCCCCGCGGTCGCGAAGGCGCTGCGCGTTCGGGACGAACGCCGGCCCCGGCCACGCGCGCGGCGTCCCGGCTACCGATGCACCGCGGAACCGGTCGCGGCCGGCAGCTCGAGGCGCAGCTCGTCCCGCCGCAGCACTTCGAGGTAGCCACCGCTGTTGGTGTAGACCCACCAGCCGGCGCGGTCCCCGTCCAGCAGGAAGTACTCCGAGACGTCGGGGGCGTCCGCCCGGCGGAATCGCATGCCACCCACGTGCACGAGCCGCTCCTCTTCCTCGCCGTCGCGCACGACGACGAGCACGTCGTCCTCGAGGATCGCGGTGAACACGCGCCCGTCCGTGTAGTCGCCTTCGATGGCCCGGCGCTCCGAGGCGTCGATCGGCCGGCGCGCGGCGTCGACGTCCGGAGGCCCGAGCCCGAGCAGCAGCCTCGCGATCTCGACCTCGACCCGGAACGCGTGCGGCGTTCCGCTGCCCCGCGTGTTCGCGACGACGGCGATCGTCAGGCCGTCTCGGGGATAGGCGTAGAGCGCGGCGGAGCCACCGTCGAACGTGCCCGTGTGGCCGACCTTGGCGTGGCCTTCGACGTCTCCGAGTCGCTGCCCCATGCCGTAGGGGACCTCCGAGGTGCCGTGCCGGCCGCGGACGGGCGACGGCGAGCGCAAGAGCGCCATCGAGTCGTCGGAGAGAACGCGCGCGGTGTCGAGCGCACGGGCCCAGCGCAAGAGATCGACCACGCTGCTGCAGACCGAACCCTGCCCCGCGTAGGCGCTGATCTCGATGTGCGGGACCGGTCCGACGCCTTCGGGCGTGCGGTGCAGCCGCTCGGAGCCTTCGTGCTCCGGCGGATACTCGCAGACACGCATCGCGTGCGGTTCGAGCGCGCGGATCACGTGCTCGCGCACGAAGTGGTCGTACCGCTGCCCCGACGCCGCCTCGACGACGAGGCCGAGCACGAGGTAGCCGGCGTTGCTGTAGATCCACGTCTCGCCCTCGGCGAAGCGGGTCCGACCGTCCTGCAGCTCGACGTCGCCGAGCAGCTCGAGGCCGTAGCGCGGCTGCTTGTAGTGCGCCGGCGGATCGAGCTCGGGGAGCTCGCCGGACACGAAGCCCGACGTGTGCCGCAGCAGGCCTTCGATCGTCGCGTCGGGGAAGTGCGGCGGCAGCTCCGGCACGAACTCCCTCACGCGCTGGTCGAGCCGCAGAAGGCCGCGCTCCCTGAGCAGCAGGATCGCGACGGCGGTGAACTGCTTGCCGACCGACGCGATGTCGTAGACCGTGCCGGCCCGGACCGGGCGCGTGCGCGCGGCGTCGGCGTGGCCGAATCCTTCCGCGAAGACCTGCACCCCGTCGACGGCGACGCCGACGGACAGTCCGACGATGCCGTGCTCGTCGACGTATCGCCGCGCGATCTCGCGGACCTCGGCTTCGACCTGCGGATCCCAGCGCACACCCGATGTCGGGGCCGTCGCCGCGCAGCCCGCGATGCCGAGGAACGAGGCGACCAGCGACATGAAACCGATCGGGGAGCGCATCGCGGCAGGATACAGGCGCGTCGCAGGGCCCCGCTTCCACAGACCGCAACCGCGCTCCTCGGCCGAGGCTCGTCAGGGCACGACGACCTTCCGGCGTGGCCCCGCCTGCCGGTTCGCCCGCGTCTCGCCGGACGACACCATGACCGAGACCTCACTTGCGCTGTGCCGCGCTCTGGCGCGGACGCGCCAACAGCGCCAGCAGCGCGACGAACAGCGCCGAGCCGAGGATCGACCAGACGATCGGGAAGCCGTGCCCGTCGATCGTGACGACGAACACCTCGGGCAGGCCGAGCTGCCCGGCGAGCCAGGTGCCGAGCAGCGCCCCGATGAACCCGAGTGCGATCGCGGCGAGGCAGCCGCCTCGCGAGTAGCCGGCCAGCGCCTGGCCGATCGCGCCGCAGACAGCGGCGACCAGCAACAGCAATCCGAACTCGATCAGGGTCATCGGGCCTCGCGTCGACGGGAACGGCCGACATCTGCGCGCCTGCGGCCGGCGATTGCAAGCGCGATCGCGCAGCGGCGACGGGACGGCCCCGCGTCGCCGGCGCGCGTTCCACGCGATCGGGTGGCTCGGGCCGCCGGGGCCCGTGCGCCGGCCTTGCGACGGCGCCGATTTCGACGGGCTGAATTCGCCGACCCGCGGCCTAAGCTCGACGCGGCCCGCGTGGCCTGCGCCTCCGCGCGCCCCCGCCAGCCCCGCGACAAGACCATGATCCAGCTCTACTTCGACCCCGGCTGCCCGTTCTGCGTGCGGGTGCTCGACCATCTCGAGAAGGAGCAGATCCCCTTCGAGAAGAAGCAGATCTCGCTGCGTGCCGACTCCGAGACCAAGCGCGAGCTCGTGGCCCTCGGCGGTCGCCCGCAGGTGCCGTTCCTCCACGACCCCGAGCGCGGCGTGCGCATGTACGAGAGCGAGGACATCATCGAATACGTCGACCGCCACTACGGCGGATAGGCGCCGAACGTGTCCACGGACCCATCCGCTCCGGCGCTGCGCATCCGCGGCCTCGAGAAGACCTACGCGAACGGCGTCGCGGCGCTGAAGGGCATCGACCTCGAGGTCGCGCGGGGCGAGTTCTTCGGCCTGCTCGGCCCCAACGGCGCCGGCAAGTCGACGACGATCGGCATCGTCACGTCGCTGGTCAACCGGAGCGGCGGCACGGTCGAGGTGTTCGGCATCGACACCGAGGAGGACCTCGAGGGCGCCAAGCGGCTGATCGGCATCGTGCCCCAGGAGATCAACCTCAACCAGTTCGAACAGCCGCTGCACATCGTCGCCCAGCAGGCCGGCTACTACGGCATCCCGTGGCGCGAGGCGCGCGAACGGGCCGAAGAGTGCCTGCGGTGGATGGGGCTCTGGGACAAGCGCGCGGTGATGGCGCGTTCGCTGTCCGGCGGCATGAAGCGGCGGCTGATGATCGCCCGCGCGCTCGTGCACGGTCCGCGGCTGTTGATCCTCGACGAGCCGACCGCCGGCGTCGACATCGAGATCCGCCGCGCGACCTGGGAGCTGCTCGAGCAGATCAACGGGGCCGGCACCACCATCATCCTGACGACGCACTACCTCGAAGAGGCGGAGGCCATGTGCCGCCGGATCGCGATCATCGACGGCGGCCGCATCGTGCAGGACACCGACACCCGCTCGCTGCTGCGGCAGCTGGCGACCGAGACGTTCGTGCTCGATCCGATCGAGCCGCTCGAGCGGGCCCCCGACCTGCCGGGCTTCGCGACCAGCCTGCGCGACGACGGCTCGTTCGAGGTCGAGTTCGCGCGTGGCTCGAGCCTGAACGAGCTGTTCCGCGCGCTCGACGGCCGGAACGTGCGCGTCAGCTCGATGCGCAACAAGGCGAACCGGCTCGAGGAGCTCTTCCTGCGGCTGGTCGAACGGGCGAAGGGCGGCGCCGACGAGGCCGCGCGGCCGAGCGGGGCGGAGCGATGAGCGCCGGCGCGTCGACCAGGCCGGAGCAGCGGAGCCCCGTCCGCGCGCTGCGGCCGGTGGCGGAGGGCCCCCGGTCGCGGCTGCGCGAGTCCTGGGTCGGCTTCGTCACGACGCTGCGCCGCGAGATCTACCGGGTGCTGCGCATCTGGCCGCAGACGCTGCTGCCGCCGGTGATCACGACGAGCCTCTACTTCGTCATCTTCGGCCCGGTGCTCGGCGACCGCATCGGCCAGATGGAGGGCTTCACGTACCTGCAGTACGTGACCCCGGGCCTGATCATGATGGCGGTGCTGACGAACTCGTACCAGAACGTCGTGTCGTCGCTGTTCGGCGCGAAGTTCCAGCACCACATCGAGGAGATGCTGGTCTCGCCGATGTCGGGACAGACGATCCTGCTCGGCTTCGCCGTCGGCGGCGTCTTCCGCGGCCTCGCGATCGGCACGATCGTCACGCTCGTGTCGCTGCTGTTCGTCGACCTGCCCGTCGAGCACCCGCTGCTGACGATCGCCGTCGCCGTCTTGACGTCGGTCGCGTTCGGCTTCGGCGGCTTCATCAACGCGATGGTGGCCCGCAACTTCGACGACATCTCGATCGTGCCGACCTTCGTGCTCACGCCGCTGACGATGCTCGGCGGCGTCTTCTACTCGGTGAGCCTGCTCGGCGAGCCGTGGCGCACGATCTCGTACGCGAACCCGATCCTGTACATGGTCAACGCGTTCCGCCACGGCCTGCTGGGCAGCTCGGACATGCCGATCGCGATCGCCTTCGGAGTCCTGGTGCTGTTCATCACGGGCTTCTACGTGGCCGCGCTGTGGATGCTGCGCCGCGGCGTCGGGATGCGGAGCTGAGCCCGATGCCCGCCCCGAACGCGCCTCGCACGGAGTCGTCCGCGCCCCGCCTGCTGCTCAAGGGCCTCGAGGAGGAGGCCTACACCGGCACGGTCGAGGGCGACGTCCTGCCGCTCTCCCACCGCATCGCCGCCGACCTGCGCGGCTTCGTCACCGAACCCGACTCGCGCAACGTCGAGTACACGACGCTGCCCTACCGCAGCTACCGCGAGCTCCTGGACAAGCTGATGGCCAAGCGCTGCCTCCTGCGCCGGTACCTGATCCGGCTCGGCGACTACACGCTGGTCCCCGGCAGCACGCTGTCGCTCGAGGAGAGCGACGAGTTCTTCATCTCGAACCCGAACAACCCCTACTACCGGTTCATCCGCGACACCTACGGCACGTCGGTGGTGACGGCCAGCACGCACATCAACGTCGGCATCCCCGATCCCGACCGCCTGATCGCCGCCTACCGCGTGCTGCGCGCCGAGGCGTCGATGTACCTCGCGCTCACGGCGAACTCGCCGTTCCTGCGCGGCAGGCCGACCGGCGCCCACTCGACCCGCTGGCGGCTGTTCCCGCCGACGCCGCCGGTCGTGCCGTTCTTCACCGACCACGCGCACTTCCGCCGCTGGGTCCGCGAGCAGATCGAGCGGGGCGTCATGTTCAACCCGCGCCACCTGTGGCTGTCGATCCGGCCGAACGGCGTCGGCACGCCCGACGAGATCGAGCGGCTCGAGCTGCGCATCTGCGACCGCATCTCGAGCCCGCACGTGCTCGGCGCCGTCGTCGGTCTGTACGAGGCGCGCATCTGGCAGGTGCTCGAGCAGCCGGACCTCGATCCGCTCGCGGTCCGGACCGAAGCGGAGCTGCTCGAGATCTGCGAACGCAACGAGCGGCGGGCCGCGGAGTCGAGCCTCGACGCGACCGTCACGGACTGGCGCACCGGCGACGAGCTGCCGATGCGCGAGTGGATCGAGGCCTGCTGGCGCGGCTGCCTCGTGACGGCCCGCGCCCACGGCTTCGAGGACCGGCTCGGACCGATCGGGCAGATCCTCGCCGAGGGCAGCCTCGCGCAGCAGTGGCTCGCCCAGGTCGAGGCCGGCATGACCCCGCGCCAGGTCCTGCAGCGGGCCATGATCGAACTCACCGAGATCGACCGCCGCTACGATCCGGACTGCCCGTCCCCGCTCCCGCCCGGCGCGAGCTGAAGCCGCCGCCGCGCGAGCGCCCGCAGACCCATGCGTCACCTCTTCGTCCTCGACCCGCTCGAGCGGCTCCACACCGAGTCGGACTCCTCCATCGCGTTCCTGCGCGCGGCCTGGCGGCGCGGCCACGTCGTCGAGACGTGCCTGATCGGCGACCTCGGGCAGCGCGACGGCGCGCCGTTCGCCCGCGCCGTCGTGACCGAGGCCGGTGACGGCGACCGCTGGTGGCGCGAGTCGGGCGCGCCACGCCGCGTCGAGCTGACCGCGTTCGACGCCGTCTGGATGCG
>CALKYL010000239.1 GCA_938003515.1 uncultured bacterium | reverse complement strand
CACCGCCTCGCCGACGACTTCCGCATCGTCGGCCTGGTCGCGCGCGGCGCCGCCTCGCGCGAGCGCCTCGCGGCGGAGGTGGGCCGACCTCCGACCTACGCCGACTTCGAGACGGCCTACGCGGCGACGCGGCCCGACGTCGTGTCGATCAACACCTACCCCGACACGCACGCGGCGATCGCGCGCGCGGCGCTGAAGGGCGGCAGCCATGTCTTCGTCGAGAAGCCGCTGGCCGAGACCGTCGCCGAGGCCGAAGAGCTGCTCGCGCTCGCCCGCGACCGCGGGCGCAAGGTCGTGGTCGGCTACATCCTGCGCGTGCACCCCGCCTGGCAGCGCTTCGTCGAGGTGGCGCGCACGCTCGGCAAGCCGCTGGTCATGCGCATGAACCTCAACCAGCAGAGCCGCGGCGACGAGTGGCGCACGCACAAGGCGCTGATGGACTCGATGTCACCGATCGTCGACTGCGGCGTGCACTACGTCGACGTCATGTGCCAGATGACGCAGAGCCGGCCGGTCCGCGTCGCCGCGATCCGCGCGCGGGTGTCCGACGAGCTGAAGCCCGGCATGTACAACTACGGCCAGCTGCAGGTGACGTTCGAGGACGGCTCGGTCGGGTGGTACGAAGCGGGGTGGGGCCCGATGATGAGCGAGGTCGCCTACTTCGTGAAGGACGTCGTCGGCCCGCGCGGGTCGGTGTCGATCGTGGACCGCGCGGGAGAGCGCGCGGCCGGCAGCGCCGACGTCGGCTCGCACACGGCCACCAACTCGCTGCGCGTGCACCACGCCGCCCGCGCCGCCGACGGCTCGTTCGCGCGGGCGGACGAGTGGATCGACACGACCGACGAGCCGGACCACGACGCGCTGTGCCTGCGCGAGCAGCAGTTCCTGCTGCGCGCGATCCGCGAGGACGTCGACCTCACCGACCATCTGCGGGACGCCGTCGAGAGCCTGCGGGTGGTGCTCGCCGCCGACCGGGCGGCCCGCGAGGGGCACACGATCGACCTCACCGACCCGGACGCGTGAGCGACGCGGCGAAGGCGTCGGACCGCAAGCGGCCCCAGGAGCGACGCCCACCTGGCGATCCGGCCTCACCGGATCGAACGAGGTGCCGCTCCTCCCGGCCTGCAACATCTCCGTAACGGCCATGGAAAGGTGCGCAAAGAAACACCTTCGGGGAACTGTGCGGACACTCACCCGTCCACCTGCCCCGAACGCCGGGTTAGACTCGGCCCTCGAACGGAAACGGCCGCCCTCGCACCCACAGGCCCCGGAGAGCTCCCCCATCATGCACGCTTCGCACTTCGTCCGCTTCGCCATCGCATCCCTCGCCGTCGTCGGTGCCTCCGTCGCGACCGCCCAGGGTCGCCTGCGCCTCGACCGGGTCTACGAGTCCGAGGACTGGGGCTACGAGATCCGGCCGATCCGCGGCTGGAACAGCATGCCGGCCGACCAGGACGACAAGTACACCGTCGGCCGCTGGAAGCTCGACGTCGCCGACCTGCGCAAGCGCGGCGACTACGAGGGCGCCAACGCCGGCACGTTCTGCGAGCTGCGCATCATCCGCATCCAGCCCGAGGTGGTCACGCCGGGCGGGAACGACCAGACCACCGAGAAGCCGCAGACGCCGACCCTGCCGGCGTCGCTGGCGAAGCGCCTGGACCCGAAGAACATCGACGACTGGATCGAGGCGAACTACGACGGAGCGTCCAAGCGCTGGCTGCGCGGCCCGTTCAAGGGCGGGGAGATGGACGGCGACCTGATCGAGTTCGGCCACCGGTCGAGCCACGTGACGATCGGCGTCTTCGAGCACATGGCCGTGCAGTGGGCCGTGGTCTACACGTGCTTCGAGGAGACCTACCAGAAGACCTGGCGGGACATCTACATCGAGAGCATCGAGACCTTCGAGGTCACCCGCAAGGTCGACCCCGACGCCGCCGCGGCGAAGCGCAAGGACCTGTCCGAGCTCGAGGGCGAGGAGCTGCGCGAGGCGCTGCACCTGAGCATCAGCAGCAACCCCGGCTGGTTCGCGATCGACACGAAGCACTACGTGTTCCTGAGCAACGCCGATCGGCGGTTCGTGCAGCGGCTCGGCAAGGACCTCGAGACCGTGCGCAAGAAGATGTACGTGCCGATGTTCCCGCCGCGGAACAAGAAGGTCCCGCTCAGCCCCGTGCGCGTGTTCGCGACCCAGGCCGAGTACCACCAGTTCGGCGGCCCGCGCGGCTCGGCCGGCTACTTCTCGCCGTCGAAGGGCGAGCTGGTCCTCTACGCCAAGTTCGAGGACCAGTCGTCGTCGAAGTCCGAGGACGACTGCAAGTCGGTGATGTTCCACGAGGGCTTCCACCAGTACATCCACTTCGCGGTCGGCGACGTCTCCCCGCACTCGTGGTTCAACGAGGGCCACGGCGACTACTTCGCCGGCATCAAGGTGTTCGGCGGCCGCGTGCGGGTCGAGCCGTTCGACTGGCGCGTCGACTACCTGAAGCGCCACATGCAGAAGGGCGACGACCTGATCCCGACGCGCTCGCTGATCCGCTACCTGCAGAGCGAGTACTACAGCAACGCCGGCCTCAAGTATTCGCAGGGCTGGGCCCTGATCTACTACCTGCGCGAGGTCAGCCGCGAGAAGTCGCACAAGGACATCCTCGACACCTACTTCTCGTATCTGGCCGACAACATCCAGGCGTTCCGCGAGAAGAAGAAGAAGGACGACGAAGGCGACGAGGTCGGCGGCGAGTCGGTGCCCGGGATCCCGGGGCTGCGCATCGTCGACTTCGAGGACCGCGAGAAGGTGGAGCAGATCCTCTCGGAAGCGGTCGACAAGGCGTTCGCCAACGTCAACCTCGAAGCCCTCGACGAGGACTTCCGCAGGTGGCTCGAGAAACTGTAGTCGCGACCGACCGGTAGCGCCGACGAGCGGCGCTCGCAGCGACCGAACGCCCCGCCGCCCGGCGGGGCGTGTTCGTTTCCGGCCGGCGACCGCGGCAGCGGCCTACAGCGGGATGTTGCCGTGCTTCCTGGGCGGGTTCTGATCCCGCTTGCTGCGCAGCAACTCGAGCGCCTGGATCAGCACCGGCCGGGTGCGGCGCGGCTCGATGACGTCGTCGACGAAGCCGCGGGCCGCCGCCTGGTAGGGGTTGGCGAACTTAGCCTTGTAGTCGGCGACGAGCCGCTTCTCCTCGGCGGCCGGGTCCGCGGCGCCCTGGATCTCGCGCCGGAACACGACCTTGGCGGCGCCCTCGGCGCCCATGACCGCGATCTCCGCCGACGGCCACGCGACGACGAAGTCGGCGCGGATGTGCCGGTTGTTCATGACCGTGTAGGCGCCGCCGTAGGCCTTGCGCGTGATCACGGTCAGCCGCGGCACCGTCGCCTCGCAGAACGCGTAGAGCAGCTTGGCGCCGTGGGTGATGATGCCTCCCCACTCCTGCTCCTTGCCCGGCAGGAAACCGGGCACGTCCTCGAACACCAGCAGCGGCACGTTGAACGCGTCGCAGAAGCGCACGAAGCGCGCGCCCTTGATGCTCGCCTTGATGTCGAGCACGCCGGCCAGGTGGCTCGGCTGGTTGCCGACGACGCCGACGACCCGGCCGCCGAGCCGCGCGAACCCGACGACGATGTTCTTGGCGAAGCGGCCGTGCACCTCGAAGAACCTGCCGTCGTCGACCACCCGCTTGACGACCGCCCGCATGTCGTACGGCTGGTCGCTGGAGGGCGGCACGATCGTGTCGAGCTGCTCGTCCATCCGGTTGGGGTCGTCCTGCGTCGCGCGGAACGGCGGGTCCTCGCCGTTGTTCAGCGGCAGGAACGACAGCAGCTCGCGCAGCTGCAAGAGGCACGCCGCGTCGTCCGGCGCCGTGAGGTGCGCGACCCCCGAGACCTCGCTGTGCACGCGCGCGCCGCCCAGCTCTTCGCTGGTCGTGTCCTCGTGCGTCACCGTCTTGACGACGTCGGGGCCGGTGATGTGCATGAAGCTCGTGCCCTCCACCATCAGCACGAAGTCCGTGATCGACGGCGAGTAGACCGCGCCGCCTGCGCACGGCCCCATGATGGCGCTGATCTGCGGGATGACCCCGCTGGCGAGGGTGTTGCGCACGAAGATGTCCGCGTAGCCGCCGAGCGAGATGACGCCCTCTTGGATGCGCGCGCCGCCCGAGTCGCACAGGCCGATCATCGGCGCGCCCATCTTCACCGCCGCGTCCATGACCTTGACGATCTTCTGCGCGTGCGTCTCGGAGAGGCTGCCGCCGAACACCGTGAAGTCCTGCGCGAACAGGAACACCGGCCGGCCGTCGATGCGGGCGTTGCCGGTCACGACGCCGTCGCCCAGGATCACGTTCTTGTCGGCGTCCATGCCGAAGTCGCGGCACCGGTGCGTCACGAAGCGGTCCATCTCGACGAACGTGCCCGGGTCGACCAGGAGGTCGATGCGCTCCCGGGCGGTCAGCTTGCCGCGCTCGTGCTGGGCGGCGATGCGCTGCTCACCGCCGCCGAGCCGGGACCGGTCGCGGAGCTGCTGCAGCTTCTTCACGGGATCCGTCTCAGTCATGGCGCGGCTCCTCGACGAGCTCGGCGAGCACGCCCCCGAGGTGGCGCGGGTGCACGAACGCGACCTTGCACCCGTGCGCGCCGGGCTTCGGTGCGTCGGACAGCATCGGGGCCCCCGCCGCGCTCAGCGCGCGGATCTTGCGCTGGCAGTCGCCGACGCGGAAGGCCAGGTGGTGGATGCCGGGGCCGCGCTTCTGCAGGAACTTCGCGATCGGCGAGTCGGCGCTGGTCGGCTCGAGCAGCTCCACGCGCGTGGCGCCGGCGCGAAGCACGGCGACGCGCACCTGCTCGGTCGGGACCTCCTCGACGGACTCCAGCACCAGCCCGAACCCCTCGGTCCAGCGCGGCAGGGCCTCGTCGAGCGAAGTGGGACGGTTGGTCGGCTGG
>CALKYL010000238.1 GCA_938003515.1 uncultured bacterium | reverse complement strand
GAAGCGCTCGTTGCGGCAGCCCATCGCGCGCATCACGGCGAGGTAGAGGTTCGCCATCGGCGTCTCGTCGCCCAGCCGCACGTGGCCGCGGCCCTTCGCCGCGCCGCCGCCCTCGCCAGCCAGCAGCACCGGCAGGTCGTCGTGGTTGTGGCGGTTGCCGTCGCCGAGCCCGGACCCGAACACGACCAACGTCCGGTGCAGGAGGTCGGCGTCTCCGTCCTGCCGCGCGGCGAGCCGCTCGAGGAACGCCGCGAACCGGTCGACGTGGAAGCGGTTGATCTTCGCGATCGCCTCGAGCTTCTCGGCGACCTTGCCGTGGTGGCTCAGGTCGTGGTGGCCGGCGGGCACGCCGAGGAAGCGATAGCTGCGGTTGCTGCCGCCGTTGCCGAGCATCATCGACACGACGCGCGTGCGCCCCGTCGCCAGCGCCAGCACGATCAGCTCGTACATCAGGTCGAGCTGCTCGGCGAAGCCGCCGCCGTCGAGCAGTCCGGCCGGCACCGGCGCGTCCGGCGCGTCGCCGTCGGCCTGCTGCAGGCGCCGCTCGAGTTCGCGCACCGAGTCCAGATACTGCTCGAGCTTGCGCCGGTCGGCCGCCCCGAGGCGGACGCGCAGCGCCTTCGCGTCGGCCTGCACGAGGTCGAGCACCGAGCGGTCGCGCTCGGCGCGCACGCGGGCCGCCTCCGCGTCCAGCACCCGCTCGGGATCGCCGAACAGCCGCGCGAACACGGCCCGCGGCTCGGTCTCCTTGGCGACCGGCACGTCCGGTGCGCGCCAGCTGACGTTGTTGCTGTAGGCGCACGAGTAGCCCGAGTCGCAGGCGCCGGCCGAACGGCCCCGCTCCATGCCGAGCTCGAGCGACGGGAACGGCGTGGCGCCGCCCACGGCCGCGGCGATCGCCTGGTCCACCGAGACGCCGACGTGGATGTCGGCGCCGCCGGTCTTGCGCGGGTGCGCGCACGTCAGGAACGACGCCGCCGCGCGCGCGTGGTCGCCGGGGCCGTCGCCGTGCGCGCGCCCGCCGTCGATCGCGAGGCCCGAGAAGACCGTCAGCCGCGCGCGCAGCGCGTCGAGCGCCGCCATCGTCTCGCCGAGCTCCGCGCGACGACCCTCGCCGCGCGGACGCCAGCGCTCCATGTGCATGCCGTTCGGCGCGAACACGAACACAGCGCGGCGCGGCGGAGCCGGCGGTCGGCCGAGGGCGGGCGCCATCGCGTCGAGCCAGGGCAGCGCGAGGCACGCGGCGCCGCCGCGCAGCAGCGTGCGCCGGTCGAGGGAGACGCGCCGGATCGGGACCATGTCGCGATCATCGTCGATCCGGGCGCGCGGCCAAAGCCCCGACGGCGCGCGGACTCCGTCAGAGCGCGATCTCGAACACCGCGGTGTCGCCGAGCGGCACGTCGTCGAGCATCAGATCGCGGATCTCGATGCGGTAGTTGCCGGCCGCGAGGTCCTGGTCGGTGCCGAACACCCAGCGGAAGTCCAGGTCCGACTTCGCCTGCACCGAAGGGTCGCCGCGGCGCCACGACCGGTACGGCTTGGCCGAGATCTCGCGGTCGCCGGTCATCAGGCGCACGTTGCCGTGCTCGAAGGAGATGCGGCCGTCGTAGTCGTTCCAGATGCGCATCTCGACGACCACGCCCGCGCGGCGCTGGCGCGCGCTCTCGACGTCGATGCGCAGCCCCGCGGTCGTGACCTGGGGCGGTTGCGGCACGCCCTTGCAGCCGGGCAGGCCGAGGGCGGCGATCAGGACGGGGACGGCGAGACGGGCGGAGCGTCGAGTCGACATGATTCCTGGAGTTTCGCGACGTGGCAGCGGCATGCAACAACGGGCCGGCCGACGCCGCGTTGCCATCGCGCAGCAGGCCCGGTATCTCCGCCCGCATGAAGCGTCCTGCAACCGAACGCCGCGCCCTCGTCACCGGCGGCAGCCGCGGCATCGGCGCCGCGGCCTGCCGGCAGCTCGCGGCGATGGGCCACCCGGTGCTGGTCAACTACCAGCACAACCGCGACGCCGCCGAGGCCGTGGTCGCGTCGATCCGCGAGGCCGGCGGCGAGGCCGAGGCAGTCGGCTTCGACGTCGCCGACGCGGACGCGACGGCCGCGGCGATCGAGCGGCTGCTCGCGGATCCGCGACCGATCGCGGTGCTGGTCAACAACGCCGGCATCACGCGCGACGCCCCGATGCCGGCGATGACCGCCGAGCAGTGGCACGACGTCGTGCGCACGACGCTCGACGGGTTCTACAACGTCACGAGGCCGCTCTTGATGCCCATGGTCCGCGAGCGGTGGGGACGCATCGTCAACCTGTCGTCGATCTCGGCGCTCAAGGGCAACCGCGGCCAGACGAATTACGCCGCGGCCAAGGCCGGCATCGTCGGCGCGACCCGTTCGCTCGCGATCGAGATGGCCAAGCGCAACGTCACCGTCAACGCGGTCGCGCCCGGACTGATCGAGACGGACATGACGAAGGGCGTGCCGGAGCATGTGTTCCGGATGATCCCGATGCAGCGTGCCGTCGCGCCGGAAGAGGTCGCGGCCGTGATCGGGTTCCTCGCTTCCGAAGCGGCGAGCTACGTGACAGGACAGGTGATCGGCGTGGACGGCGGCTTCCTGTGAGCGGCGCGCACGGCGCGCAGTGACTCGGGGCGCGCGCCCCGCCGTGCCGTTCCGCACGCCGGCGCGTGCGCATGCGCACGCCGCGCGCGAGGGACGAAAATCGTGCATCCGCGCGCGCGCCTTCGCGAAGCCCGGCACCACACGGGGAGGTCGCCCCCCGTGCGTCTCTCCACCCCTCACCACACCATGAACGTCACGTCCCTTTCGTTCGCCGTCGGCACTCTGCTGGCGGCGCTCCCCGCTCAGGACGCCCAGGTCACCGTGCTGCACGGCGTGCCCGGCCTGTCCGCGCCCGTCGAAGTGTTCGCGAACGGCAACTCGCTGTTCTCGTTCGACTACGGCGACCAGGAAGGTCCGCTGTCCCTCCCGGCGGGCAGCTACCTGCTCGAAGTCCGCCTCAACGGCAGCCCGATCCTCTCGACCACCGCGAACGTCGCGGCCGGACTCGCCTACTCGGGCATCGCCAACCTCGACGCGGGCGGCACCCCGCCGTTGTCGGCCTTCGTCAACCCGACCGACGGTCTGACGCTGCCGACCTCACGGCTCTACGTGCGTCACACCGCCGAGGCTCCTGCCGTCGACGTCGTGCTCGAGCAGAACGGCGCCGTGTTCGCGACCATCCCGAACGTCACCAACGGCCAGGAGGCCCAGGCCGACGTGCCGCCGGGCATCTACTCGGTGCGCCTCAACGCCGCCGGCACCTCGACCACCGCGTTCGGCCCGGTCGACGTCGCCGTCGAGGACGGCCGCGGCTACGGCGTGTTCGCCGTCGGCCAGGTCGGCACCAACAACTTCACGCTGCTGAGCCAGATCGTCGAGCTCGCCGCGAAGGTCACCGTCGTGCACGGCATCCCCGGACTGCCGGCGCCGGTGACGGTGCAGGCGAACGGCGCGTCGCTGTTCTCGTTCGACTACCGCGAGATCGTCGGCCCGCTGGTCGTGCTGCCCGGCAGCTACGCCTTCGACGTGCTGCTCAACGGCAGCCCGGTGCTGTCCCGCACCGACACGGTCGCGCGCGGTGACGACGTGACGCTCGTCGCCCACCTCGACGGCTCGGCCAACCCGGACCTGTCCGCGGTCGCCAACGACACAACAAACATGAACCCGGTCGACCGGCGGGTCACACCGCGCGCAC
>CALKYL010000237.1 GCA_938003515.1 uncultured bacterium | reverse complement strand
TCGCCGGCCTGACCGGCGGCGGCTACCGCGTCACCGCGGCCCGGCTGTGCGACCTGTTCCCCCACACCGAGCACGTCGAGCTGGTCGTGCGGCTCGACGCCGCCGACGCCGCCGCGCGACACCCGGCTCGCTCCGATTGACTGTGCGGCGTACCGCGGGGGACTCCTTGCCACCGCGACCGCGCGACCGACGGGCAGGCCCGGCACGCCTTCCGGGGCTTCCGTCCGGAGGCTCCGGAGGTACCCTCCTCCGCCCCAGCCCCCGGCCGTTTCGCATGCGCATCCGCTCCCGCAAGACCCTCTCGATCGCCGGCATCGCCTCGCTCGCGGTCCTGCTCGCAAACAGCCCGGCCTTCTTCGTGCCGTCGACCGACCTGCAGCAGCCGGGCACGCAGCCCGGCCAGGCGGCCCTGCTCGGCGGCCTGCCGTCGTGCGACGGCTGCCACGGCTACTACGACCCCGCGGTCGAGCCGGTCGAGAACTGGATGGGCAGCATGATGGCGCAGGCCGGCCGCGACCCGGTGTTCTGGGCGGCCCTCGCCATCGCCGAGGGGGACGTGCCGGGCACGGGCGACTACTGCATCCGCTGCCACTCGCCGCGCGGCTGGCACGAGGGCCGCGCCGTGCCGACGGACGGCTCCGGCCTGAACCCGACCACCGACCACAACGGCATCGAGTGCGGGCTGTGCCACCAGCTCGTCAACCCCGACGGCTCCGAGCACCCGGGCCAGCAGTCCGCGCCGTTCGTCGCCAACAGCGGCGGCGCGTCGCCCGAGGGCTTCTACGGCAGCGGCATGCAGGTGCTCGCCGGCAACCAGGTGCGCTACGGCCCGTACGCGAACGCGACCGCGACGCACCCGTGGGCGCAGTCGCAGTTCCACCGCTCGTCACAGATCTGCGGCACCTGCCACGAGGTGTCCAACCCGCTCGTCGGCGACCTCGCGGCCAACAACGGCGCCCAGCAGCCGCTGCCGCCCGGGAGCTTCAGCGGCGTGCCGAACGGGCCGGTCGCGCAGAAGGCGGCGTTCCAGAACCCGCCGTACGCCTACGGCATCGTCGAGCGCACGTTCAGCGAGCACCTGGCGAGCGACCTGTCGTCGACGCTGGTCGGCAACTACGCGACGCTCCCGCCCGACCTGCAGCGCGGCGCGATCGAGCGCGCCTACGAGCAGGCGCTGCTCGCCGGCACGAACGGCAACCACGAAGACGGCACGCCGCGCTTCTTCTCGTGCCAGAGCTGCCACATGGAGCCCGTGGTCGGCGAGGGTGCGGCCTTCGGGCTGGCGCCGCTGCGCTACGACCTGCCCAAGCACGACCTGACCGGCGGCAACACGTGGGTCCCGAACGCGATCCAGTGGCTCGACAACCAGACGCCGAGTCGCTTGCGCCTCGGCCAGAACATCACGCCGACGATGGCCGCCGCTATGGACCGCGGCGTGCTGCGCGCGCGCGCCGCGCTGCAGCGCGCCGCCGCGCTCGACGTGACGAACGACAACACGACGCTGCGCGTGACCAACCTGACCGGCCACAAGCTGATCACCGGCTACCCCGAGGGGCGGCGCATGTGGCTGCGCCAGCGCTGGCTGAACGAGCAGGGCCAGGTGCTGCGCGAGGACGGCGCCTACGGCGCGTTCACGGCGATCGTCAACGGCACGCCCTACACGGTGAACTCGATCACGGACCCGAACGCGCGCGTCTACCAGGCCAAGCTCGCGATCACGCAGGACTGGGCGCTCGAGCTGCTCGGGCTCGGCGTGCCGCCGCTGACGCCGCTCGCGTTCGACCGGGTCACCGGCCAGCCGACGATCAACCTCGCGCAGCTCGCCGCGAGCCCGCCGGGCACGAAGCGGGAGACGTTCCACTTCGTGCTCAACAACGAGCTCGTCTCCGACACGCGTATCCCGCCCTACGGGTTCGACCGCGACGTCGCCGCCGAGCGCAACATGCTGCCGGTCCCGGCGACGCAGTACGGCAACCCTGCGCCCGGTGGCACCTACGACCACTTCGACGACGTCCCGCTCGCGCCGCCCGCGGGCGCGACGCACGCCGAGTTCGAGCTGCTCTACCAGACGTCGAGCTGGGAATACGTGCAGTTCCTGCTGCTCGCCAATCCGGGCACCAGCGCGTTCCTCGCGACGGCCGGCCAGGACCTGTTCGACGCCTACATGGCCACCGGTCGGTCGGCCCCCGAGGTGATGGCGACGGCCAACTGGTGCGACATGCCGGGCACCGACGAGGACCTCGTGCTCGAGACCGCCGTCGACGCGGCGCCGTTCGACGCGGTGTGCGGCAAGCGCGTCGAGCCCGGCCAGACGATGCGCTTCCTGGTGACGAGCCCGAACGGGACCCACCAGCTGCACGTCGGCGCGCTGTTCCTGCAGCTCTACAACCCGTGGGCGCGGCCGTTCACCGGTCTGATCCCGGGGCTGTGGCTCGACGGCTACGAGGGCCTCGTCGTCATCGCCGGCGTGCCGGCGAGCGGCTGGACGTTCGACATCACGCTGCCGCCAGGCGTCGCGCAGCAGGCGTTGCGCTGGCAGGCGCTGATGCTGGCGCCCAACCCGGCCAACGGCCTGTTCGCGCTCAGCGACGCCTACGACTTCTTCCAGGACTGATTCTTCCAGGATGACGCCGGCCCGCGCCGGCGTCCCCGACCGTCACAGGATGTCGAGCACGCCGGTCGAGCCGTTCGTCAGCGTGTCGATGTCGGTCGCGTAGTTGACGTCGACGCTGAGCGGCACGTTCCACGGCAGGAGGTCCTTGTCGCCGACGCCGCCGAGGGCCGCGGCCACGAACGCCCGGCCGAGCTTGGTCATGTCCCGGTCCGCGGTCAGCTGCACCAGCGCATCGATCGCCCGCCGGTCGCCGATGCGCCCGATCGCGCTCGCGACGGCGGCCAGCACGGCGACGCTGTCGCTCGAGCGCAGCATCGCCACCAGCCGGTCGTTGGCCTCGCGGTCGCCGAGGCAGCCGAGCGCGACCGCGCACTGCTGCAGCAGGAACGGCCGCCGCGACGAGCGCTCGAGGATCGCCTGCAGCGTCGGCACCGCCGCCGGATCGCGCAGCAGCCCGAGGCCGATGCACAGGTAGCCGGCGACGTACTGGTCGCCCTCGTTGGCCTGCAGCACCCTGAGCATGGTCGCAGCGGCAGCCGGATAGGCGGTCAGCCCGAGCGCGACGCCGAGCGCGGCGCGCTGGTCGTCGGTCGACGCGTCCTCGAGGTCGTCGAGCAGCAGCTCGGCGAGCGCCGCGTCGGGCTTGCCGGCCGCCCCCGTCGGCTCGGCCAGCACGCCGAGCGCGAGCGCGAGCCACGGCGCCTCGTCCGCCCTGCTGGCGCGCTGGTAGGCCTTGAGCAGCCACTCGCGGTTGGCGGCGCCGCCGATGCGACCGAGCGACATCGCCGCGAAGTTGCGCGTCACGCGGTCGGGACCGCGCGACCACTGCTCGCGAAGCACCTCGCCGAAGGCCGCGTCGGGCGCGTGCTCCTCCGCCGGCACCGCCAGCATGCCCAGCGCGATCGCGCACGACTGCCGGAGCGGCGCGCCGCGACGCTTCTGCTCGTCGAGTTCGGCGGCGAAGCGCTCCTTGCAGCGGCGGTGCAGCGGTGACGTGCCGCGGCCGAGCAGCCGCGCGATCGCGATCGGGGCGTGCGCCTGGACGAACTCGTCGCCGGCGCCGAGGTCCTGTTCGAACCAGCCCATCAGCTCCTCGACGGTCTGCCACGCGAGGCGCTTGTCCGCCGAGCGCGTCGGGTCGGCGCGCAGCGCGCCGAGGCCGGTGATCGCCGCCGTCTGCAGGTCGCGGTCGTCGATGCGGCGGTCCTCGACCAGCGGCCACAAGAGGTCGTGCACCTGCTGCGACAGCTGCGGGTCGCCGACGCGGCGCGCGAGCAGGCCCAGGCCGTAGGCGGCGAACGCGCGCGTGCGATCGCGCACCTCGGCGCGCTCCGCGAGGCGGCGGCCCTGCGCGTCGTTCTGCACGAGGCTCGCCAGCAGCGGGTAGGCCTCGGAACGACCGCCGATGCCGAGCGCGAGCACCGCGGTCTCGCGCACCTCCTGGTCGTCGCGCGCGATGCGCTGCGCGAGCAGGTCCTCGAGTCCGCTGTCCGGCGCGTCGAGGCCGACCTTGGCGAGCGCGACGAGGCACGCGCTCTGCACGTCGCGGTTGCGCTCGGCGGCGAGCAGCGCGGCCAGCGCGGGCACGATGCGTTCGGCGCGGTCCTTGTCGGTCGGCAGCAGCACGTCGACCGCCCGGCGCGGACCGCGCACGCCGAGATAGAAGTCGTCCGAGCCGGTCACCGACGCCGTCTCGCCGCGCACCCGCGGCACGAGATACGGCTCCTTGTTGAACTCCCACCAGGGCTGCCAGGTGCGCGCGAACGCGACCAGGTCACGCGCACCGGTCGTCGGCGCCGGCGTCGGGACTCCGGCCGGGATCGGCCGCCCGGTCGGAACCGGCACGACCGGCAGCGGGATGGCTCCGGGCGGCACGGCCTGGCCGGGGCCACGGAACTGCCCGCCGTGCGCGGACAGCGCCGCGGTCATCGCGAGCGCGGCGAGGGACGGCGCAGGTCGGATCATGGCGTTCCAATGTAGTCCGTGGCCCGCTGTGCGGTAACGCACGCGGCGTGCAACCCGGGTCAGAACACCACGTGCACGGCCGGCGTCGCGCCGGTGGCAGCCTCTCCGGACGCCGTCGCCAGCTGCGCGCGCACCAGCGCCGCCTGCAGGCGAAGCGCCGGCAGATCGGGCCACGCGAGCCGGCACGCCGGGCCCCCGCCGAGCAGCACGCCGCCGAGCGC
>CALKYL010000236.1 GCA_938003515.1 uncultured bacterium | reverse complement strand
CTTGGACACGCTCCTAGCGGACCGCCACGTTCCGTCGCGGCGATGCCGCGCGGTCCGCGCCGTCGGTCGCGCGGCGGGGGTGACGGACGTCCGCTCCCCGAGCGGGAGCGCATGACGGGGCTGGCCCCATCGTGCACAGCCTGCTGAGGGTCGCGCGCCCGTTCGCGACGGCGTCAGACGCCGAGCTCGCGCAGCAGTGCCGGGCTCGGCTGCACGTGCTCGACGACCCAGAGCACGTAGCGGAAGTCGCAGACGACGTTGCGCGAGCGCTCGGGGTTCCAGCCGAAGTCGCCGGCGACGTTCTCGAACACGCGGTCGAAGTTGAGCCCGATCAGCTCGCCCCTGCCGTTGACGACCGGCGAGCCGGAGTTGCCGCCGGTCGTGTCGCCGTTGGTCAAGAAGCAGACCGGGACGTCGCCGAGCGCCGGCACGAACCAGCGGCTCTGCTGCCGCGTCTTCGCCGCCTCGAGCAGCGCCTCGGGGTTCGCGAACGGCTCCTCGCCGCGCTCCTTCTGCAGCAGGCCCGCGACCGTCGTCTGCGGCCGGTAGAAGATGCCGTCGCGCGGCTCGTAGCCCTTGATCTCGGCGATCGAGACGCGCAGCGTGCTGTTCGCGTCGGGGTAGAACGCACGGCCGCGGAACGCCTCCTGGGCGGCGATCCAGCGCCGGCCGACGTCGAGCGTGCGGCCCTCGCGCTCGCGGCGGCGCATCAGCCAGGCGTCGCGCTCGCGGGCGAGCCCGCGCGCGAGCACGACCAGCGGGTCGTCGCTGTCGCGCACCGCGTCGGCGCCGCCGGCGAACAGCTCCCGGCGCGCCGCGCCGTCGAGCATCGCCGTGGTCGCGAACACCGTGTCCGCGACCGCGTCGCCGAGCGGCGCGTCGCCGAGCATCGCGGTGCCGGCGAGCCGCTGCGCGTCGGACACGGCGGCGAACTCGCCGAGCAGGATGCGCAGGATCGGGCGCTGGATCGCGTCGAAGTCGGCGGTCAGCGCCTCGCTGGCGATCGTGTCGAGCCCGCGCGCGGGGATCTCGCCGCCCTGGGCGACGGCGCCGCACGCCTGCATCAGCACGTCGAGCAGCCGCACCTGGTCGCGCAGCACCGCAAGGAACCACATCATCGTGTCGCGCTCGATCGTGTCGGCCTCGTCGTCGGCCATCGCCAGCATCTGGTCGAGCACCGTGGCCCACTCGGGGCGCGCGTCCGACGAGCGCGTCAGCCACTGGCGCAGCTCGGCCTCCTCCTTCAGCTTCTGCGCGACGACCGCGTTGTTCTTCAGGCCGAAGATCATGCCGGCCGCGTTCTTCTGCACGTTGGCGAGGTACTTGATCTCGCTGGCGACCTCGAGCGCCTTCGCCTCGCTCCGCGCCGACGCCGCCTCGAGCACCTCGATCGCGCCGGTCAGGACGCGCAGCCGCGCGGGGTACACGTAGCCCTCCTGCAGCGCGACGCTGCGGCTGGTCTCGTAGCGCTGCGTGCTGCCGGGGTAGCCCATGATCAGCGCGAGGTCGCCGGCGGCGACCGGCTTCGTCGCGACCTTCAGCCAGTGCTCGGGCCGGTACGGCACGTTGTCGTCGGCGTGGTCGCGCACGCTGCCGTCGGGGCCGACGTAGGCGCGGAAGAACGTGAAGTCGCCGGTGTGGCGCGGCCACTCCCAGTTGTCGACCTCGCCGCCGAACTCGCCGATCGCGCGCGGCGGCGCGTAGACGAGCCGCACGTCGCGGATCTGCGTGCGGTAGTAGAGGTGGTACTCCTTGCCCTCGAGGAACGACGCGACCGAGCACTTCGTGTCGGCCTCGCGCCGCTCGCCCTCGGCGACCAGCCGCGCGATCGTCTGCTGGGTCAGCTGCCAGCGCTCGAGGTCGCTGGTCGCCTTCGCCTGCGCTTCGTGCACGACGTCGGTGACGTCCTCGATGCGCTTGAGCACGAAGGCGACCATGCCCGGGGCCGGCAGCTCGCTCGCGCGGTCGGCCGCGGTGAACCCGTCGCGCAGGTGGTTCGCCTCTGGCGTGCTCAGCGCGTTGACCGCGCCGAAGCCGCAGTGGTGGTTGGTCACCATCAGGCCGTCTGCGGACACGAACGACGCGGTGCAGCCGTTGATCTGCACGGTCGCCGACAGCACGCCGCCCTTCTCGGGGTGCCAGAACTGGTCCTTCGTCAGCTCCATGCCGCGCTCTTGGAGCGCGTCCCAGTCCATCTCGCGGACCTGGGTCGGCAGCCACTGGCCTTCGTCGGGGCGGGGGCCGCCCGGCAGGAGCAGCGCGGCGGCGAGGAACATCGACGGGGATCGCATGGCGCCTGTATACGCAGGCGGCGCCGGCGGCGCGAACGGCTTGCCGCCGGGGCAGAGGCGCGGCACGCTGCGACCATGCCCGTTCGCCCGTTCGCGTCGTCGCTGGCCGCCGTCCTGGTCCTGTCGCTGTCGTCGGCGACGCCGTGCGCGGCGCAGAACTCGACCCAGAAGATCCGGCGCGAGCCGTCGGCGCTGGCCGCGAAGGCCGGCAGCGCCGTGCCGTGGCGGCGCGACGTCGACCGCGCGCTCGCCGAGGCCGCGACGGCGGAGAAGCCGGTCTTCTGGTACGTGCCGACGGTGCACGGCTCGCCGATGGACCGGCAGGCCGAGATCGACCGCTACACGATGGGCGGGCCGTTCTCGTGGCCGTCGACGATCGAGCTGCTCGGCGAGCACTTCGTGCCGGTCGCGCAGGCGGCCGCCGACGACGCGCGGGCGAAGGCGCTCGGGCTCGTGCGCAACCGGTTCGTCGAGCCGGGCTACGTCGTGCTCGACGCCGACGGCGAGGTGCTGCTGAAGGTCGACCAGCTGACGACGTTCCACCCGCAGTGGTTCGAGGCGCCGCTGCGCCGGCTCGTCGCCCAGCCGCGCGAGGGCTTCCCCGGCTCGCCGGCGCTGCAGGACCACTGGCAGCGGCTCCGCACGACGCCGCTCGAGGCGGGGGACGCCGCGTTCCGCTTCGACACCACGTCGCCGGCGGCGATGGCGGAGCTCTACTGGCTGCTCGGGGCACAAGCGTTCCGGCAGGGGCGGCGGCCGGACGCCGAGGCGATGTGGCGCCAGCTCGTCGCCGAGCTGCCGGACGAGCCGTGGGCGTGGAAGGCCGCGCTCGAGCTCGAGGGCCACGGCCCGTTCGTGCGCGGCTTCGAGGTCTACACGGAGCTGCCCGCCGCGGTGCTCGCGACCGATCCGCGCGACGGCACGCGCGCGCCGGCGGGCACCTACGGCGAGGAAGAGCTGTGGCGGCGCTCGGTCGCGTTCCTCGCCGGCGCGGCCGACCACGACGGCGTCTACCGCGACAGCACCTACGACTTCGGCGGCACCGACAGCCTGCCCAACGTGCACGCCGCGGTGACGTGCCTCGTCGGCGAGGCGCTGCTGAACGACGGCGTCGGCGGCGTGGTGGTCGGCGTC
>CALKYL010000235.1 GCA_938003515.1 uncultured bacterium | reverse complement strand
CCACCACCGCCGCCGCCACCGCGCCGGTTGCCGCCGCGGCCGCCGGCATCCCCTTCGCCGCCGCCGCCGCGGCGGCGCTGCGGGAACGCCTCACGCAGCGCGTCGATCGCCTTCTGCGCGTCGTCGAGCTTGTTCGCGTCGAGGGCCTTCTTCAGGTTGCCGATCGCGGTCTCCATCTTCTCGGCCATCTCGGGGCGCGCCTCGCGGAAGCGCTCGATCATCTGCGACGACTGCTCGATGCCGTCCTTGAGCTCCTTCAGCTGCTCTTCGCTCATGTCGGCGACCTTGGTGTCGCCGCGCAGCATGCCGAACAGGCCGCCGCGCTGGCCCCCGCGCTGGCCGCGCTGGCCGCGTTCACCGCGCGCCGGACGGTCCCCGGCGTCCTCCGCCTCTTCGCTGCGCTCGGCGCGGGCCGGCGCGTCGGCGACGTTGCCGAGCAGCTTGGCGTACTTCTCGCGGAACGCGTCGCGCTCCTTGGTCTTGCCGGTGCGGTCGAGCAGGCGGAAGTGCAGGAGCGCCGCCTCCTGGGCGAGCTTGTGCTCGGGCGCCTTCTCGAGGAACTGCTCGTAGAGGGTCATGGCGCCGGCGAAGTCGCGCTGGCCCTTCTCGAGGTAGTACGCCTTGTAGAAGACGTTCTCGACCTGCGAGGCGGCGGGGTCCTGGCCGCAGCTCGGCAGCGCCATGGCGAGCAGAGCGGAAGCGAAGCGGATGGTCATCGGATCTCCTGGAACGGGAATGCGGTTCGGGGTCGGTCGGAGCAGGGCCTGACGAGGCGCGCCACGATAGGGACCGGTAACGGCCGCGCCGCGCTGTGCCCACGTAACGGTTTGGTCGCGCGCCGCCCCCCGGTCGCCAACCCGTTGCACGCGGGCCACATGCCCGGCGAGGAGGATCCATGCCCGAACGAGAGCCGAACCGATCCCGACCCGAGACCGACCCGGCCGGCCGCGAGCCGCGCGCGGACCGCGCGCCCGATCGGCCGGACGGTGACGCCGCGGGCGGGGCAGAGCGGCGGGCGCGCGTGATCCCGACCGCTCCCCCGCCGGCGTGACGCCGGAGGCACTCAGAGGCGGACGCGCGACGGCGACAGGCACGCGTCGCGCACCAACGTGCCGAGCTCGCTGCACTTGTGCTCGCCGGCGCGCAGGCTGCGGATCCGGCCCGTCTCGAGCAGGCTCTGCACCGTGCCCTCGAGCTCCTTCGCGGCCTCGGCCTGGCCGACGTGGTCGAGCATCAGGCCCATCGCCAGGATCGTCGCCAGCGGACTCGCCTTGTCCTGGCCCTTGTACTTCGGCGCCGAGCCGTGGATGCCCTCGAACATCGACACCTTGCCCGGGTGGATGTTGCCCGAAGCGGCGATGCCCATGCCGCCGATCAGCATCGCGCCGAGGTCGGTGATGATGTCGCCGAACAGGTTGGTCGTCACGGCGACGTCGAACCACTCGGGGTTCTTGATCATCCACATGCACGCCGCGTCGATGTAGGCGTGGTCGGTCGCGACGTCGGGGTACTCCTTCGCGACCTCCGCGAACACCCGCGTCCAGATGTCCTGGGCGCGCACCGCGTTGGCCTTGTCGATCAGCGTCACCTGCGGCTTGTCCTTGCCGGGCTTCGGGCCGCGCTTCTTCGCCAGCTCGAACGCGTAGCGCACGATGCGCTCGGTGCCGCGCCGCGTGTAGACCATCTGCTGCAGCGAGATCTCGTGCTCGGTGTCCTTCTTGGTCGTGCCGTGGATGCCGGCGTAGGCGTCCTCGGTGTTCTCGCGGCAGAACAGGATGTCGATGTCCTTCGGCTGCTTGTGCTTCAGCGGGCAGAGCGACTCGTGGTAGAGCTTGACCGGGCGCAAGTTGACGTAGAGGTCGAGCTTGTGCCGCATGCCCGCGATGATCGCGAACTCGAGCTTGCCGACCTCGATGCGCGGGTCGCCGATGGCCCCGAACAGGACCGCGTGCAGGTCGCGGATCCGGTCGAACGCCGCCTCCGGCATCGTCTCGCCGGTCTTCAGGAAGTGCTCCGCGCCGTAGGGCATCGGTTCGCGCTTGGTCTCGAAGCCGTAGACCGACTCGACCGCGTCGAGCACCTTCAGGGCCTCGCGGACGACCTCGTCGCCGATGCCGTCGCCGGGGAGAACGCCGATGTCGTAGACCGTGCTCATGGGTAGCTGTCGTGCGGCCCGCCGGACCAGGTGAGGCCGGTTCGGGGGCGAGCAGTATCGCGATCGCGACCGCACGCGCAATGCGCAATGCGCGGACGGGTGCCCGATGGGCGCCTGCGCGGCGCTCCGCTACACTGCTTCGCCGGCCGGACGACGCTCCGCGCCGCCGCGAACCCATGATCCGACGTCCGCTGCTGCTGTTCCTGTCCGCCGTCGTGGCCACCGCGGCCGCCGTCGCCCAGAGCGACGAAGACCAGTTCCAGGAACGCCAGGCCAAGGCGCTGAACTCGTTCGCGAAGAAGGCCTTCGACAAGGGCTTCCCGCGCATCGCCAAGGTCGTCTGGCTGCAGACGATCAAGCTGTACGACCCCGACAACGAAGAGGCGTGGACGTCGCTCGGCTACGTCAAGATCGGCGACAGCTGGAACCCCGACCCGGAGAACCCCTACCCGGCGAAGGACACCGGCAGCGGCTCGGACGGAAAGCCGCTGCGTTCGGCGTACGAGTCGCTGCAGAAGAGCCTCGCGAGCCAGCACCGCCAGCAGGCGCAGAAGTACGACAAGGCCGGCCGGGCCGACCGCGCGCTGCACCACTGGAACATGGTGCTGCGCTGGGACGGCGACGACGCGGAGGCGAAGAAGGCGCTGTCGCACCGCGAGGTGGGCGGCCTCAGCGGCACCGACCTCGAGATGACGCTCTACGAGCGCAGCAAGAAGATCGAGAAGGCTGTCGAGGAGCAGTCGCGCATCGACTACCCGAGCGAGACCGTGACCGGCGTCGAGTGCGCGCCGCTCCTGCGCGCGCAGGTGCCGTACGTCACGGTCAAGTCCGAGCACTTCACGCTGCACGGCGACGCGGCGGAGGAGGCGAACCTGCACGACGCGCTCGACTGGGCCGAGCGCGCGCTGCGCGTCTGCCGGGTCGCGTTCCCGTGGGAGGTCGGCGACGGCCCGTGGCCCGCGCAGTGGGCGTTCTTCACGGCCAAGGAGACCTACCAGCAGATCCTGAAGGCCAACCAGGTGCCCGAGCTCGAGTGGAAGCTCGAGCACACGACGACGAGCGGCATCGGCGACACCGTCGTCGCCACGACCAGCGGCAAGCAGGTGCTGCTCGACGCGTGCGTGCGCAACGTCGCGCGGCCGTACTCGGGCTTCCAGACCGCCGGCTACAGCGAGGGCATCGGCCACACGTTCGTCGGCATGATGTTCAACAACAACCGGCTGTTCTCGGTCGACCTGAAGAAGCAGCAGGGCACGACGGCGAGCGAGGAGGACCGCGAGTACCACTCGGCGGACTTCGACGCCTGGAAGACGCTGAGCCTCGAGATGGCGTGGAAGAGCACCGGCGGCGTGCCCGCCAGCCGGCTGCCGTTCTGCGACGCCGCGTCGTTCACCAACGAGGAGCGCATCAAGGCGTGGTCGTTCTGCGACTACATGCTGCGGCGCGATCCCGAGATGCTGCGCACGATGGACCGCATCGCGCAGGAGATGAAGCAGCGCGGGGCGAAGCAGCCGGCGGACTTCGAGGCGGCGTTCGCCGAGAAGCACGACGTCACGATCGCGCAGCTCGACAAGGAGTGGGAGGACTTCTGGACCGAGGCGTCGCCCGTCCTGAAGGCGATCCAGAACAACACGCCGCCGCTCGACGCGATCAGCCGCGGGGTCGACAAGTGGCTGGAGGCGTTCAACGAGGCGCGCAAGGAGTACGACCGCACGCCGGTCACCTGGTCGGCGAACTTCTCGGCGCGGTGCAAGGACCACGCCGAGTACCTGAAGGAGAACAAGGACCAGCGCGGGCCCGCGCTCGAGCACACGCAGAAGGTCGACCTCGGCGGCAGCTACGTCGGCAGCCTGTTCGCGCAGATGGCGCTCGTCGAGACCAACGCCAGCCCGTCCAAGGCGAAGAAGATCTTCGAGAAATGGATCTACCTGCCGGGCTACCGCGACGCCCTGCTCAACAACACGATCCGCGCGGTCGGCATGTACCTCGAGGGCAGCATCCTGGTCATCAACGCGACCAGCGGCATCGGCGAGCCCGAGAAGTCCAAGGCGGGCGCCGACTGCTTCCCGCCGCGCAACGACCGCAACGAGACCTACGACCGCGAGGTCAAGGTCGAGGACCTCGGCCCGGAGGCCGAACGGCTGCTCGAGGAGCACGGCCGCGAGGGCAACAAGACGATCGGCTTCCCGCTGACGATCCACTTCGGCGGCAGCGCCGGCATCGGCGCCCGCGGCACGCTGTCGTGCACGGTGACCACCGACAAGGACGAGCCGGTCGAGGGCGTGCTCGTGTTCGACGGCGGCGACGTGCGCACGACGTCGGCGCCCGGCATGGCGACGTTCTGGCCGCTCGACCCGCTGCCGAAGGGCAGGATCCGCTTCGCCTGGTCGTGGCAGGCCGGCGACCAGCAGCAGGTCCTGCGCGGCGCGTTCTCGGCGCGCTGACGGTGTCCGCGGCGTCGGGAGACGGCGGCGCTACCAGAGCAGGCGCCTCGCGACGACGTCGACGGCCCGCACGTCCGCGCCGCGCGCGATCCAGCAGCGCCACGCCGTGCCCTCGTAGCTGCCGAGCTCGCGGTCGTTGAAGCGGTCGCGCAGCTCGCCGACCGAGCCGACGCGGGTGAGCACGCGGTCGCCGGTCTCGGCGAAGCGCAGCTCGACCGCGAGCAACAGGTCGCCCGGCTGCACGTCGGCGTCGGGCTGGTCGCTGCGGAACACGCGCTCGATCGCGACGACCTGCGCCGGCACGTCCTTCGGCGCGCCGGTCGGGTCGCCGGTGAACGCGCGGTGCAGCGCGACGGACGCGAGCCGCACGCGCTCGGGGTCCTCGGCGTAGGGGAAGTCGCGGCACTCGAGCCCGGCCTGCCGGACCACCGACCACGTCGCCGCCGACACCGGCGCCAGCGTGTAGGTGCTCGGCTCGCCGCGGTGTTCGACGCGGAGCTCGAGGTCCCGGCCCGGCGGCTGCTCGAGCAGCACGCGGGCGAAGCCCGGCGACCACGTGACGTCGACGCCGCCGAGCGCGAGCACGCGCGCGCCCGACGGCACGCCGGCGCGCGCGGCCGGCCCGCGCGGGTCGACGTCGAGCACCCGCACCGCGCAGTCGTCGTCGATCACGCGCATGCCGCGATAGGGGCTGCGCAGCTTGCAGGGGTGCAGCAAGCGACCCAGCA
>CALKYL010000234.1 GCA_938003515.1 uncultured bacterium | reverse complement strand
CCGGCGGCGCGAGGGCGCCGTCGGCCGGGGCCTCGAGGGGCGCCGCCGGCGTGCCCGTCGCGACCAGCGCCGCCAGGAGCAGCAGCGCCGCCAGCGCCGCGAACGCAGCGGCCACGACGACGGGCGCGGGAGACCTGGCACGCATGACCCCGGCGCTATCGGCATCTCGGGCCTTCGACGCACAGCCCTTTCCCACAGTGGCTTGCGATCGCGGCTCCCGAGCCGGCCGCGGCCGCCAGTTAAGGTCCGGACGTACTTCCGGATGAGCAAGGTCCCCCGCTTCCCCGACACCGTCCTTGACCCGCCAGCCCGCCATGACCGCCATCCAGAGCGCCCTCCCCGCGATCCAGGCCCCGATCGACTTCGACGGCGAGATCCGTGACCTCGTGCGCGAGTCCGTCTCGCACCCGGCCGTGCGCCATCCGTACCTCAGCCGGTTCGCCGCCGGCACCTTCGGCGACCCGGCCGCGGTGCTGCGGCAGTACGCGATCGAGTACAGCGGCTACGCGTCGTGGTTCCCGCACTACCTGCGCGCGGTCATCTCGCGGCTGCCGTGCCAGGAGCACCGCGACCTCTTGACCCGCAACCTGGAGGAGGAGCAGGGCCAGCTCGACGACGACGACTGCGAGGCGCTGCGCGCCGTCGGCATCCCGCCGCAGTCGGTCATGGGCGTGCCGCACCCCGTGCTGTTCCGCCGCTTCTGCTACTCGCTCGGCATCACCGACGACGAGCTGACGCAGCCGACGCCGGCCGCGGCGCAGTGGCGCTCGCGCTTCCTCCAGTTCCTGAACGGCGCGACCGCCGCGCAGGCCGTCGGCGCGCTGGGCCTCGGCACCGAGCACGTCGTCAAGCCGATCTACAAGCAGCTGCTGGCCGGCATCATCGGCCTCGGCACGCTGCGCCGCGACGAGTTCGTCTTCTTCGAGCTGCACTGCCTGGTCGACGACCAGCACCAGCAGGACCTGCTCGAGATCGCGAAGGAGCTCGCCCGGGCGCCCGGCGGCGTCGAGGAGCTGCGCAGCGGCATGCGCACGGCGCTGCAGCTGCGCTGCGAGTTCTGGGACCACCTCTACAGCACGGCGATGGGCGCCTCCTCGCTCGCGAACCCCGCGTGAACGCCATGAGCGTCTCGACCAAGCAGCTCTACGACGCCGCCAGCAGCGACTGGCAGCGCACCGAGCCGATCCTGCTCTCGGACTTCACGGCGAGGCCGTTCCTGCTCAAGTGGTGCGAGCCGGTGCAGGGGCTCGACGTGCTCGACCTCGGCTGCGGCGAGGGCTACTTCGCGCGGCGGCTCAAGCAGCGCGGCGCGGGCTCGATCCGCGGCGTCGACGTCTCGGAGGAGATGGTGCGGGCCGCCGCGGCGCGCGAGCAGAACGAGCGGCTCGGCATCGAGTTCGAGGCCGGCGACGCGACGGATCTGTCGCGCTTCGGCGACGCCAGCTTCGACCTCGTCGTCGCCGTGTTCCTGTTCAACTACCTCGTCCTGTCGCAGACGCGCCACGTCATGCGCGAGGTCTTCCGCGTGCTGCGGCCGGGTGGCCGCTTCGTCTTCGCGGTGCCGCACCCGTCGCTGCCGTTCCTCGGCGACAAGGTCGCGCCGTTCTACTTCGAGCCGGAGGGCAAGGGCTACTTCTCGGGGCGCGACTGCCAGTTCGAGGGCCGCATCTGGCGGCGCGACGGCAAGAGCGTCCCGGTGCGCTGCGTGCACAAGAGCCTCGAGGACTACCTGACGGCGCTGGCCGGCGCGGGCTTCGACACGATGCCGCGCCTCGCCGAGCTGCGCGCCACCGAAGCGCACCTCGAGAAGGACCCGGAGTGGTTCGGGCCGCTGCGCGACAAGCCCCTGCACCTCGCGTTCCACCTCGAGAAGCGCACAGGAGGATGAGATGACCGCCGCCGTCGTACCCCCGCAGCAGCGCTGGCCGGACCTGTTCTGGTCGGCGCCGGAGCTGGAGCTTCGCAGCAGCTGGCGCCGTGAGCTACCGCCCGACGTGTGCGACGAATGGCAATCGTTCGTCGCGCGTGAGCCGGGGGTGACGGCGGCGGTCTTTGTCTGGGACCCCGTCCGACTGCCGCGCATGGCGGCGTTCGGCGCCGAGCTGCGACAGCGGCTCGTCGCCGGCGACGGGCTGGGCCTCGTGCGCGGCGCCGCGGCGCTCGGGCTCGACGAGGAGCAGCAGCGCTGCCTCTACGTCGCGCTCGGGTGCGCGCTCGGCGAGCCGATGCTGCAGTACGGGCGCATCTACCCGGTCGTCGACCGGGGCGCGTCGTACAAGACGCAGTCGGTGCCGGTCTCGATGACCAACGCCGAGACCGCGTTCCACACCGACAGCAGCGCCGTCGACGTGGTCCCGGACTTCGTCGGGCTCTTGTGCGAAGAGCCGAGCGCGCGCGGCGGCGACAGCCTGGTCAGCAACGCGCTGCGCGTCCACGAGGTGCTCCGCCGGGAGGCGCCCGAGGCGCTCGTCGTGCTCGAGAGCCCGAAGGTCCGCGACGTCGTGACGCCCGGCACCGAGAAGACGCGGGCGAACCTGATGCGCAACCGCTTCCCGGTGTTCGCGCCGAGCGCGCGGCCGGGCGGCGTGCTGTTCCGCTACATGCGCTACTGGATCGAGGTCGGCCAGGAGAAGGCCGGCATGCCGCTCGACGCGGCGGAGCTGCGCGCGTTCGACGTCCTCGACGAGCTGCTCGCGCGTCCGGAGCACGTCGTGCGCTTCCGCCTCGAGAAAGGCGACATGCTGTGGGTCAACAACCGCGTGCTGGCGCACAACCGCACCGGCTACGAAGACACCCCGGGCAACACCCGGCGCCTGCAGCGCATGTGGATCCAGGTGCCCGGCGACGCGCGGCCGTGAGCGCGCGCGGCCTGCCGGACGG
>CALKYL010000233.1 GCA_938003515.1 uncultured bacterium | reverse complement strand
CGCAACCGGTGCCGGTGTCTCAGAAGTACTGGAACGCGAACACCTGGCCGCAGAACATCGTCATGTTCGGCACGACGACGCTGAACTGCGCGCCCCCGTCGGCGTCGGTCAGCGGGTAGACCGCCGCGCCGACGTAGTTGACGAGCTCGATGCCGATCGTGCAGGCGCCGAGGTTGAGCGGGATCGTCGCGGGGGCCGGGTCGGCCATCACGAGGATCGTCGGCGTGTTGGGCAACGCCCCGCGCAACCGCAGCGTCAGCGGCGCCGAGACGGCCGGCGGCGCGCTGCCGTTGAGGATCTCGCCCGCCGATGCGGTGCCCTGGGTGACGGCGGTGCCGGGCGCGCCGCAGCCGCTCGGCAGCGTGACGCGGAAGTTGTCGAGCAGGCCCCACTGGCCGTCCGGGGCGCCGCCGACCGAGCTGAACGGGTCCTCGTAGCCGAGCATCGCGAAGCCGCTGGGTGCCAGGCCGGTCTCGTCGAAGAACTCGATGCCGTTGTAGAACACGCGCACGCCGCCGGCGTCGACCTCGATGTCGACCCGCACCCACTGGTTGGCGGGGGCGCCGTTCGGGCCGCCGAGGGCCTTGCTGCTGAAGTCCTGGTTGCACTGCACGGCCTCGCCGGGCTGGGTGTCGCCGAGGTCGGCGGGCTCGGTGTCGTCGAGGTTGATCGCGGCGTCCTCGGTTCCGTAGCCGTTGTCGCCGGCGAGCCAGCCCCAGACGCCGATCGCGCCGGCGCCGCGGTTGTTGCGCGCCTCGATCGGACCGGTGCCGTCGGTGCCGACGCCCCACAAGAGCTGCTCGGTCGAGCCGGTCGGCGCCGGCAGCGGGATGTTGATCCACGCGTCGAAGGACAGGCGGTAGCGGCCGCTGAACGTGATCGGCGTCGCGCCGGCGAGGATGTTGACGCCGACGGCCGCGCCGTTCGCGATGTTGGCCTGCAGCAGCACGCCGCGGGTCGGGGCCGAGCCGGCGATCGGCCGGGGCGCTTCGGGCACCGAGAACGTCGTCGCCCCGATCGTCATGTTCGAGTAGTCGACGAACGTAACGGCGGTGTCGGGCTGCGCGAGGATCGTGACGTCGGCGGCGGAGCTGTCGAAGCCTTCGGCGAACTGGGCGGGAAGCGTGGCCGTGGCGAGCAGACACGCGGGGAGGGAGAGAGCACGCATGGTGGAGAGCGTCATGGATGTGAGCGGCGCGGAAGACGCCGCGAGGCAGTCTAGGCGTGCTCGGGGTCGCGACAAGGGGACCCGCGGACCGCATGCGGATCAACGCACACCGTGGCCGTGCCTCCGTACGCGCTCCGGCGCTGCTAGAGTGTCGCGTCGGGTGCCATGCACGAAGCTCCCCGCGAACCGGCTGCGACGGGTGCCAGGGCCGCGCGCCGCGCGCTGGTGGCCCTGGCGCTGGCCGCGTCGGTCGCGGTGCTGATCCTCGTCTACACCGAGCGCTTCGGCTGGTCCTACTACTGGATGCGCTTCGCGGCGTTCTACGCCGTGCGCACCGCGTTGTTGCTCGTGTTCGCCGCGCTGGCGCTGGCGGCGTTCGTGCTGGGCGTGCTGCGACCGCGACGCTCGCTCCGGGCGCAGCGTCTCGGCGCCGCGGTCCTCGCGGTCGCGCTGACGCTGACGCTGCTCGAGACCGTGTTCCAGTTCGTGCCGCGCAGCCACAACGTCGGCTACACGCTCGGCGCCCAGGTCTGGTCGTTCTGGTACTGGGACGAGAACGAGCTCGGCTACCGCGACAGAGAACACGTCGCCGTGCCCGGCAAGCGGCTCGTGTTCGTCGTCGGCGACTCGTTCGCCGCAGGCGCGGGCCTCGAGCGCACCGAGCAACGCTTCGGCGACGTGCTCGCAGAGCACCTGCCCGAGCTGCACGTGCTCAACCTCGGCAAACCCGGCTCGGACACGCTCGACGAGCTGCGCCGGCTGCGGCAGCACCCGCTCGATCCCGACGCGCTCGTCGTGCAGTACTGCGAGAACGACATCGAGGGCGCGCTGCGTCGGGCCGGCTGGCAGCTGCCGGAATGGGATGCGTACGGTGACCTGCCGCAGGCCGTCGCCTGGGTCGTCCGCACCTCGTTCCTGCTGAACTACGTGTACTGGCGGTTTCCGCACGGCGACGGCGCGGCCTACGTCGACATGCTCGACCGCGCGCTGGCCGACGAGCGGGTGCTCGGAGCCCACCTCGACGACCTCGAAGGGTTCTGCGACTTCGCGGAGGCACGCGGCATCCCGATCTACGCGGTCGTGTTCCCGTCGATGCTGGATCCCGCGTGCGATCGCGCGGCGACGGATCGCGTCGTGCGGGCCTTCGTCGCGCGCGGTGTGCCGGTCGTCGACGTCGGCGAGCTGATCCGCGAGGTGCCGGTCGCGGCGCGCTCCGTGAACGCCTACGACGCGCATCCGAGCGCGCGCGTGCACCAGCTCGTCGGCGAGGCGCTGGCCAGGCGCATGTCGGGGCGCTGAACGGGTCGCGCCGGGCGAGGTGCCGTCGGCGCGTTCCTACTCGCCGCCGAGTCGGACTTCGGCCGCGAGCTCCGGCGTGCGGTCCGCGCCGAGCGCGCGCGGCAGCAGCGTGTCGAACAGCGGCCGCCAGGCCGCCCAGCTGTGGCCGCCGGGCACGGTGGCGAGGCGGTCGGCGGGCAGGCCCTTGGCGAGCAGTTCGTGCGCGTCGCGGAACTCGTCGTCGTCCCCGTAACCGAGGAAGACGCGCGGCATCTCGGCCGGGCGCGCCGCGACGTCGCGCCACCAGCGCCAGGCGGCGTGCGACAGCCGGTGCGTCGGGCCGTCGTAGTGCGCGAGCTGCTGCGGGCGCCAGGCGGCGAGGCTGCCCGCGGCCCGGATCTCGTCGACGACCGCGGGCGGGCCGAGGTAGGGCGCCAGCAGGATCACGCCGTCGACGCGGTGCGGGTAGTCGGCGGCGTAGGCCATCGCGCCGAGGCCGCCGAGGGAGATGCCGACCAGCCAGACGCGGTCGTAGGTGCCGCCTTCGAGCCGGCGCGCGACGACGTCGTGGTGCACGCGCTCGCTGACGATCTCGCCGAGGTAGTAGCCGAGGTGCGCGTCGGCGACGACGACGTCGAGGCTCGGGTCGAGCGCGTGGATGCGTTCGACGAAGCCGTGCTGCTCGAACGCCTCCGGACGGTCGCCCACGCCGGGCAGGAGCACGACCAGCCCGCGCGGCTCGGAAGGGGCGGCGTGCGCCGCGTGCGGCATCGGGATCCGCGGCGCGCGCATCCAGGAGCAGCCGGCCAGCAGCAGCACGGGCAGCAGGGACAGCGTCGGCCGAGACATGCTCGGGGATTCGCCGGGTCGTCGCGGCGGATGCGCGCGTCGCGGTTCCGTGCGGCGGCCGCGGAGATGTTCCCAGCTCTGGGGGACACCGGCGGGATCGGACGGGATGTCCTCCGGGGGTCAGGGCGTCCCGCCGGTGCCCGCCGCCGCGGCGTCGGCCTCGGGCGCGGTGGGCGCGGTGGGCGCGGCGAGCCGGACCGCCTTCGCCGACACCTCGACGGCACCCGTGCTGTAGAGCCAGCCGAGCGGCACGACGAAGGTCAGGCTGCGCGTGACGACTTCGACGCGCGGCGCCAGCACCGCGTCGGCGCCGAGCTCCCGCGCCGCGAGCAGGGCGCGGCCCATCGCGATGCGGCCGGCCCGGTCGACCCGCGTGGTGCCCTCCAGCAGCGCCGCGACGCGGCGCAGCAGCGGGTCGAGCAGGGGGATGCGGGTCTCCGGCTCGAGCAGCGTGTGCGCGGCGTCGGTGCGCAGGTCGCCCTCCGCGCCGCGCAGGTTGCCGAGCGCGAACAGCGTCAGCAGCTGGCGGTAGTGGGCCTCCCCCGTGACGTCACCGACCAGCTCGGCGCCGTCGCCGAGCGCCGCGGCGCCCGGCTGCAGCTCTTCCAGGATCAGGTAGCGCCGCTCCTTGATGCACGCCGGCAGCGTCAGGAGCGCGAGGAAGAGCCAGACCGTCGGGACGCGGACCATGGTCGCCGACGCTAGGCCGCCGCGGCGGCGCGACCAAGCCCGGTCCGACCGGAGGCGCAGCGCACGCGTCGCGGCGACCCCGCGGCCGACCAGCCCGGCGGCACGGCGCGTGCACGTGCAGACCGCCATGCGCGTCCGCCTCCCGATCGCCGTCGGCTGCCCGCTCGCCCTCCTGGCCTCGTCCGTGCCCGGCCAGACCGTGCATCGCGTTGGACCCGGTCACCTTACGACCATCCAGCCCGCGGTCGACGCCTCCGCGCCGAAGGACG
>CALKYL010000232.1 GCA_938003515.1 uncultured bacterium | reverse complement strand
CCAAGAAGCTGGTCGCAAAGGTGCAGCAGGGCGGCTGACCGCCGCCCGCGCCGGGCTCCGGGCGGGCGCCGGCCGGTCGCGTCGTCGCCCTGCCGCGCGTCGCGCCGCCGTGTGCCTGCGTTCCGGGTCGCCGGGCGGCGTCGGACGGGCGGAGCCTCGCATCGACGCCCCCTCGCCCCCTATCCTCCTCCCCCCGCTACTCGCACGCGCGACCCGCGCACGTAGAGATCCCCGATGCACATCCCGTCCCTGCTTCCGTTCGCCACAGCGCTGCTCGCGCTCGGCACCACGTTCCCCACCTCGACGGTCCGCCCCGACGAGGGCATGTGGCCGTTCGACGGCCTGCCGCTCGAGAAGCTGAAGGAGATGTACGATTTCGAGCCGTCCCATTAGCGGCTCGCCCACGTGCGCCTCGTCTTGGTGCGCTGCGACTCCGGCGGCTCGGGCTCGTTCGTGTCGCCGAACGGCCTCGTGATGACGAACCACCACGTCGCGTTGACGACCATCCAGGCGGTGTCGACGCCCGAGAAGGACTGGGTCGAGCCGGGCTTCAGCGCGAGGCTCTACGGCGAGGAGGTCAAGGGCACCGACCTGACGCTGCGCCAGCTCGTCGAGGTGCGCGACGTCACCGACGTGATCCTGCCGATCAAGAAGGCCGGCGGCGTCGAGGGCAACGAGTGGCGCGAGAAGATCGCCGAGATGTGCGCCGAGATCTCGGACGAGGAGAAGCACCTGCTCGCCGACCCGGTCAGCCTCTACGACGGCAACCAGTTCAGGATCTACGTCTACCACGTCTACGACGACGTGCGGCTCGTGTTCGCGCCGGCCAAGCAGGTCGCGTTCTACGGCGGCGACTACGACAACTTCACCTACCCGCGCTACTGCCTCGACTGCGCGTTCTTCCGCGTCTACGAGGACGGCAAGCCGATCGACTCGTCGAAGTGGTTCTTCCGCTTCGAGCCCGAGGGCGCGGACGAGGGCGACCTCGTGTTCGTGTCCGGCCACCCGGGCGGCACCGAGCGCTCGCTGACGCACGCCGAGATGGAGCTGCACCGCGACCTGTCGGTGCCGGCGATCGTCGACCGGCTCGGCGTCATGCTCGAGATCACGCGCCGCCAGATGGAGCAGAACGAGCAGGCGGCGTTCGAGCTGCGCGACCGCTACTTCGGCATCTCCAACTCGCTGAAGGCCTACCAGGGCCACCTGAAGGGCCTGCAGGACGACGAGATGATGGCGAAGATGAAGGCGCGCGACGAACAGCTGATCGAGAAGTCCGGTAAGCTCGAGGTCGCCGAGGCGTTCGCGTTCATCGAGGAGAAGGTCGCCGCGCTGCGCGAGCAGTTCGCGGGCAAGCGCGTGGACCTGTCGCGGCTGCTGCCGGCGATGCAGGAGATGACCGAGCGCACGCTGGCCGAGGCGAAGGCGACGATCAACCAGGCGCGCTTCGACGTCTACGGCGCGGCCAACTACCCGGACGCGACGTTCACGCTGCGGCTCGCGTTCGGCACCGTGCAGGGCTACGAGGCCGGCACGACCAAGGTGCCGCCGAAGACGACGGTGTGGGGGCTCTACAACCGCAACGCGTCGTTCGACAACCAGCCGCCGTACGACCTGCCGCAGCAGTGGCTCGACGCGAAGACCAAGCTCGACCTCGACACGCCGTTCAACTTCGTCTGCACCGCCGACATCATCGGCGGCAACTCCGGCAGCCCGATCCTCGACCGCGACGCGAAGGTCGTCGGCCTCGTGTTCGACGGCAACATCGAGTCGCTGCCGGGCAACTACTGGTTCGACGAGCGCGTCAACCGCTGCGTCGGCGTGCACACGGCGATCATGGTCGAGGCGCTGACCAAGGTGTACGAGGAGCAGGCGCTGGTCGACGAGCTGATGGGCGCCGACAAGTAGCGGCGCCGGGCGCCGTCCCGCGCGGGTAGTGCGCGATGGGCGCCGGAGACCGGGCAGCCGGCCGCATCCGCGGCGGCCCCCGGGCCGAACGCTGCCCCGTGCCGAGCTTCCGCGCCGTCGTCCTGTTCTCCGCTCCGTGGGTGTGCGCGGTCGCGCCGTCGGCGGCCGCCGCGCAGGCGCCGGCTGCGAGCCCCGCCGGACCTCGAGCGCCGGCGCGGCTGTTGACCGACTTCGGCGGGCAGTCGGAGTCGGCAGCCGCGGGCCGCTGGTACACGGTGCTCGACGGCGTCATGGGCGGCCGCTCGACCGGCGCGTTCGTCGTCGAGCACGCGCGCCTCGTCTTCACCGGCACGCTGAACACGAACGGCGGCGGCTTCGCGTCGGTGCGGCGCCGCGCGGCCGGGTTCGACCTCGGCCAGCCGGGCGAGGAGGGCATGCGCCTTCGCGTGCGCGGCGACGGGCGCACCTACACGCTGCGCCTGCGGCAGCCGACCGAGCGCCGCGGCTTCGACGTCTCGTATCGCGGCACGTTCGACACGCGCGCCGACGGCGGGTGGCAGGAGGTGTGGCTCCCGTACGCGCGCCTCGTGCCGACGTGGCGCGGCCGCGTGCTGGACCGGCCGCCGGTCGACCCGGGCCGGGTCGACGAGGTCGGTCTGTCGATCGACGACGGCGTCGACGGGCCGTATCGGCTCGAGGTCGACGCGCTGCACACCTACGGGCCGTTCGCGTTCGACGACTACGCCTGGCGCCGCCGGCCGCTCGTGGTGCTCGCGCCTACGCTCGACGACCCGCGGGTGCAGCGGCAGCGCGAGGCGGTCGCGCGGAGCCGCGACGGGTTCGACGAGCGCGACGTGGTGCTCGTCCTGGCGGCTGCGGACGGCGCGGGCTTCGCCGGGGGGCGGCCGCTCGCGGCGGAGGCCGTCGGC
>CALKYL010000231.1 GCA_938003515.1 uncultured bacterium | reverse complement strand
GCTCGGGGCGCTCGGCGTGACGCGGCCGCGGGCGGTCGTGCGCGTCGCCGACGACGTGCTCGTCGAACTCGCGTCGGAGCGGGCCGTGCGCGCGCTCGACCCGGACCTCCCCGGCCTCGCGACGCTGCCGGTGCGCGGCGTGATCGCGACCGCAAAGTGCCCCGGCGGGGCCCGCGGCCCCGACTTCGTGTCGCGCTTCTTCGGCCCCGCGGTCGGGGTGCCCGAGGACCCGGTGACCGGGTCCGCGCACTGCGCGCTGGCGCCGTACTGGGCCGCGAAGCTCGGCAGGACGAAGCTGCGCGGCCACCAGGCGTCGCGGCGCGGCGGCGACGTCGCGTGCGAGCTGGTCGGCGACCGCGTGCTGCTGCGCGGGCAGGCGGTGACCGTCGCGCGTTCGCAGCTCCTGGTCTGACGGCTGCGGGCCGCGCTCAGCCCTCACCGTGCCACTGCGCCGTCAGGCGGCACCACATGGCGAGCCCCTCGAACGGCGCGAAGCGCGCGAAGCGCCGCGCGACCGCGCGATCGCTCGGCGGACCGGGGCGGCCGTCGAGCTCCGCGAGGCGCGCGCGGCACCAGCTGTCGAGCGCCAGCCGGTCGTAGTGGCCGCACAGCCGCATCGCCTGGCCGGCCGCGTACGGTCCGAAGCCGTGCAGAGCGGTCAGCCGCCGCCACAGCCGATCGGACGTCTGGTCGCCCAGGAACGTCGCGTCGTCGAGCTCGCCCCCGGCGAACGCACGCGCGAGCCTGACGGCGGCTTCGGCGCGGTAGCCGGCCCGCACGACGTCGCGGTAGAAGCGCGCCTGCTGCACGCATCGACGTGGGGTCGGGAACGCGCGGCGTCCGCTCGGCGCGTTCGCGCCGAGCGCGTCGACGAGCTTCCGCGTCATCGCGGCCGTGCCCGCCCACGTCGTGTTGGTCGTGAACAGGAGCTTCATCAGATCCTCGAACACCGTCGCCGAGCGCATCAGCCGGCCGCCGCCGCGGCGCGCGACCCAGGCCAGCGACGGATCGTCACGGCACCGGGCGTGGAAGGCGGAGAGGTCGTCGTCGAGCCGCAGCATGTGCGCGATCTGCCGCCGCGCCGCCGCGAGCTGCGCGCCCGTCAGCCGCCGGCGCGACTCGAGCCGCAGCGCGAGCCGGCCCGCGCCGGTCTGGTGCAGCGCCGCGTCGACGACGGTGGAGCCGAGCCGCAGCGCGGTGTCGAGCCGTTCGCGCGCGTCGTCCCAGTCGTGCGGAGCGAGCGAGACCCAGCCGTGCCCGAACAGGCACAGCCGCAGCTCGAACGGCGGCGCCACGTCGATGCGGGTCGTCTGGCTCGGCACGGCCCGATCAGAACCCGAAGCACGCGGCCGACCAAGGAGCGGTTGCATCGGCGCGTCCACGGCGCGCTCCGGTCGCGTGCGCCGGCGCGCCGATGCCCCGCCGCCATGGATCTCGTCGAGACCGCCGTCGCCCAGAAGACCGCGCTCGTGCTGCGCAACGTCGACGTGCGCGTGCTCGGCATGCTGCGCGACCAGGCGCGGCAGGACGGCCGCGCGGCGGCGTCGCTGATCGAGGCCGCGGCCGTCGCGCCTGCGAAGGGCGCGCCCGAGCCGGGCAAGGGCACCGTCGTCGACGTCGTCGCCTGACGGCGTCTGTCCGCGCCCCCTAGTCGAGCGCCTTCTCGATCGCCTGCTGCAGTTCCGAGGAGTTCGGCGCCGTGCTCGACGGGTAGAAGCCGAGCACCCGGCCGTCCTTGCCGACTAGATACTTGCAGAAGTTCCACGACGGCTGCTCGCCGGTCGCCGCGACGAGCGTGCGGTAGACGGGGCTCTGGTTCGCGCCCTTCTTGGTCTCGATCTTGGCGAACATCGGGAACTCGACACCGTACCGGTCGGTGCAGAAGGCGCGGATCTCCTCGGCGGTGCCGGGCTCTTGGCCGCCGAACTCGTTGCTCGGGAACCCGAGCACGGCGAAGCCGCGGTCGGCGAGCCGCGCGTGCAGGTCCTGCAGGCCGGCGTACTGCCGCGTGTAGCCGCACTCGCTGGCGACGTTCACGATCAGCGTGACCTTGCCGCGGTAGTCGCCGAGGTCGACCGGCGAGCCGTCGAGCAGGACGGCCCGCAGCGCGTAGACGTCCGCCGGGTCGTCGGTGGCGCCTTCGCCGGCCGTGCTGGCGTCGGCCGGGTTGCCCCGGTCGGCGGTGGCGTCGTTCTCGGCGGCGGCCGCGCCGGGGCCGGCGGCGTCCGCAGGAGAGGAGCCGCACGCGGCGAGCGCCGCGCAGGCGAACAGGAGGGCGAAGGTCGAGCTCTTCATCGGCGGCCGCGTTCGACCCGCCGGGGCCCGTGGATGCAAGCTCGGGCCGCTCATCGGCCGCCTCCCTTCTGGCCGCCGCCCTTCTGGCCTGCTCCTTTCTGGCCGCCGCCGGCCCCCTGCAGCGCCTGCTGCAGGGCCTGCTCGCGGGCCGCGAGCGCCCGGTCGAGGGTGCGGATGCGGTCCCGCATCGCCTCGACGTCGGCCGTGATCTGCTCCAGCCGTTCCTGCATCACGAGCAGCATCGAGCGCAGCTCCCGGTCGGCGGTCTGCAGCGGTTCGATCGCGGCGGGAGGGTGCGGGTGGGTGTGCTCCTCTGCGGCGGCGGCGATCGCCTCGCGCCCCTTCTGGACCTCGTCGTTCTGCGACAGCGTGTCGCGCGCGTAGCTCGCGTTCGGGTCGAGGTACAGGTTCTCCAGCCTGGCGAAGCAGCGGTTCTCGTCGTCGTCGGCGGTGTACGTCACGACCGCCGCGTCGACCGCGATCCAGCAGTTGCTCGCGCCCTCGGAGGCTTCGCCGAGCACGCGCACGCAGACGTCGTGGAAGCCCTGCTCGAGGTCCTGCGTCTCGAACAGCACGTGCTTGTCGTTCGCCTTCTCGGCGTAGCAGTCGACGACGGCGACGCTCTCGCCGTCGACGAGGATCTCGCACTTGCCGTGGTCGGGGCCCGCCGAGCCGTAGATGCGCACGCCGGTGCCGGTGAACGGCAGCACGGCCTCGCGGCCCGCGGCGCGGGCCCGGTGGGCGCCGACGCCGAACAGCTCGGAGCGGTAGAACGGCGTCCACGAGCCCCGCAGGAGCCACGGGTCGCGCTGGTCGTCGTACAGCTCGGCGGTCGTCAGCAGCGACCACGTGCGGCCGACGTCGGTCGACTTGACGATGCCCTCGAAGACGCAGCCGAAGATCGTGCGGTCGGTCGCGAACGCCGGCGAGAGCACGAAGTCGAAGCAGGCGTCGGTGGTCGCGCCGAGCGGACCGCAGCGCTCCCAGGTCTCGCCGCGGTCGCGCGACCAGAACAGGCCTCCCGACACCGTCGAGACGACGATCGTGCGGTCTTCGAGGAACGACGGCGACAGCCGGATCTTGGTCGGGCTGAAGCCCTCGAACGCGTCGGCGACCGGCTGCCAGGTCGCGCCGCGGTCGCGCGAACGCAGCAGCCCGCGCGACTCGGACACCAGGTAGACCTCGCCCGTCGTCGCGAAGTCGGGCGCGCACACGAGCCCGAGCACCTTGCCGGTGTATTCGATCTTCTGCCATTTCTCGCCGCCCTGGTCGGAGCGCCAGACGTGGTAGCCGCCGAGGAACGCGGTGCGGCTCGTGCGCCAGTCCGGCGCGATCGCCATGCGCCACGTCCAGTCGGACGGCACGGCGTGGCCCTTCCAGGTCCGGCCCGCGTCCTCGGAGTGGTAGAAGCCGGCGGCGGTCACCGCGAAGACGCTGCGGTCGTTCGCGAAGTCCGGCGAGAACTCGATCTGCCGCGTCTCGTACGAGCCGATGCGCGCCGACGGCGAGACCGGCAGCAGCCGGATCGCCTCCCACGTGCGACCGCGGTCGGTCCTGCGCCGCACGCCGGTGCCCATGCCGACCAGCATCAGCCCGTCCTCGCCGAAGTCCGGGGAGGGCGTCAGCGAGTAGGCGCCCATCGTGCGCGCGCCGCGCGAGCGGAAATCCCAGGTCGCGCCGGCGTCCGGCGACACCACGTAGGGGTTGCCGTAGCCGATCATGAACACGTGCCCGTCGACCGCGTAGTCGGGCGAGATCGCGACCTTGCGCCCGATGCGCGTCGGGTTGAGGATCAGCTCGAACCAGTCGTCGCCGCCGTTGTTCGAGCAGTAGAGCCCTTCGTAGGTGCCGCAGTAGACGGTCGGGTCCTCGGGGTAGCGCGCCGACAGCGCGAGCGACTGGTAGTGGTTGTCCGTCTGGTAGGTCTCGACGACGTGCATCGGCAGCCGCTCCCAGGTGTCGCCGCCGTCGCGCGACGCGTGCACGCCGTCCTTCGGCGTCGCGACGAACACGTGCTGGCAGGCGGGCCACGTCGGCGCGAGCGCGAGGTCGTTGATCTCGGTCGTCGTGAGGCCGCCGACGCGGCGGAACGACCGGCCGCCGTCGACCGACCGGAACACGCCCTTGCCCCACGTGCCGACCCAGATCGTGCGGTCGGCGTCGAAGTCCGGCGAGAACTCGATCGTCTGCGCCGGGGCCGGCAGCGAGACCAGGCGCCAGTCGTCGTCGCCGTCCTTCAGGTGCACGCCCTCCGCGGTGCCGACCGCGACGAGCCTCTGCGTCGCGAACGAGTCGGGGATCGCGATCGACAGCACCGGCTGCCCGGTCTCGCCGAGCACCGTCCAGTTGCTGCCGCCGTCGCGCGAGAGGAACACCTTCGTGTCGCCGCCGCAGACGACCGCGCGCTCGCCGTCGACCATCGGCGCCACCTCGACCTGCGTGATGCGGTCGCGCAGGAGCGGCGGATCCCACGTGTCGCCGCCGTTGGTCGTGCGCTGCAGCCCCGCCGCGTCGAGCGCGACGTAGACGAGCTTCGACGTCTCCCAGTCCGGCGCGACCTCGCAGTCGCTGACCGCGTGGCCGAGCATGCCCGAGCGCATGTTCTTCCAGCCGAAGCCGCGGTTCTTGCTGCGCAGGAACAGGTTCATCGACCCGTACGACGCCGTGAAGACGGTCGGGTCGTCGGGGAAGTTCGGCGGCAGCGCGACGACGCTGCAGACGTCGTGCGGGTGGTGGTACGGCAGCGGCGCGACCGGCGCGCCGGGCGCCGGCGCGGGCCCCGTCGGGACGACGAGGGCCGCCAGCACGGGCAGGAACGGCAGGAGGGGCAGGAGCTTCATCGGATCGGGCGGGTTCGACCCGCTAGTAGACGCCAGCC
>CALKYL010000230.1 GCA_938003515.1 uncultured bacterium | reverse complement strand
GGGGTGGCCGCCGGGGTGGGCGGCGCCGAGGCGGGGGGCGTGGCCGGGACCTCGCCCCTGCGGGTGTGGCACGTGGGGGCGTCGGCCCGACGCCTCCCGGGGCGCCTTCGCCCGCGCCGGCTACGCTCTCGCGATGCGTTCGTTCGCCACGCGCCGATCCTCGCCCACGACGTGGCTCGCCAGCGGCCTCGCTTCGTTGCTGCTCGGCCCGGTCGCCGCGCAGACCACATCCGAGCCGGAGCTGCCCGACATCGGTCCGCCGGCGCCGGTGCCCGCCGAGTCGCCGCCTGGCACCGCCGACATCGACCGGCACGATCTGCGCCGTCACGTCTACTGGCTCGCCGACGACGCGCGCGGCGGCCGCTACACGGGCAGCGCGGGCCAGCAAGCGACCGCCGAATACGTCGCCGCGCAGTTCCAGACACTCGGGCTCGAACCGCTCGGCGACCGCGGCACGTACCTGCAGCACTATCCGCTCGAACGGCTCGAGCTGGACGCCAGCACGGGCCTCGTCTACGGCGACGAGAAGGTCACCGACGGCTTCGCCGTGCTGCATGCGTCCGAGAAGGACAAGCTGTCGCTACGCGGCCGATTCGTCGCCTGCGGCAACGGCGCGCCGGAGCAGGTTCCCGACAAGCTCAAGGGCAGGATCCCGCTGGTCGTGCTCGACGGCGCGGCCGGCGACGGCGGGACCGGCGGCGACCTGCGCGCCGTGCAGCGCTACGTCGCGATCAGCAAGGTGCTCGACCGCGCCGGCGCGAGCGGCGGCGTCGTCTGCCTGCTCGACGATGGGGGCTCGCTGGCCAACACGCTGAACTACCGCGGCCTGCTCGCCGACCACGCGCAGCTCGCGTTCGACCAGCCGAAGCGGCCGCTCGTGCACGTGCCGCTGCTCGTGCTCTCCGCCGCGCGGAGCCGCCCGCTGCTGCAGCACGTAGGCCTGATGGACACCGACGGCCGGCTCGTGCCGGACGCCGACATCGACAAGCAGAGCGGCAGGCTGACGATCCGCGTCAAGCAGGTCAAGAAGGCCACGGCCAGCAACGTCGTGGCCGTGCTCGAGGGTGGCGGCCGCAAGTCCGAGGCGATCGTGTTCTCGGCGCACCATGACCACGTCGGCACGCGCCTCGACGGCGACTGCTTCAACGGCGCCGACGACAACGCCAGCGGCACGGCGACGCTGCTCGAGATCGCGCAGGCGTTCGCCGCGGCCGGCGAGCGACCCGAGCGTTCGATCGTCTTCCTGTCGGTCAGCGGCGAAGAGCTCGGGCTGTGGGGCTCGGCGTGGTTCGCCGAGCATCCGACGTGGCCGCTGAGCCGCATCGTCGCCGACGTCAACATCGACATGGTCGGACGCGCCGGCAGCCGCGACGGCAAGATCCTGATGCAGGTCACGCCGAGTCACGGACACGACGAGTACTCGACGCTCGTGCGCGACGGCGTCGCGCTCGGCGAGCGCTTCGGCATCGCGTTCACGAGCGGCGACCAGTACTACCAGCGCAGCGACCACTTCAACTTCGCCAAGAACGGCGTGCCGGTCGTCTTCTTCTGCGACGGCGAGCACCCCGACTACCACCGGGTCACCGACAGCGCCGACCGCCTCGACTACGCGGCGATGGAGGCGATCGCGCGGCTCGCCTACTGGACCGGACGCCGGGCCGCCGACGCGAAGGGCAGGCCCGACCGGCTCGGCAAGCAGCCTGGCTGGTGAGCGAGGCCCGGCGCGATACGGGCACGGCGACGCCGAGGACCCGGCGGGTCGCGCGCGACGCGCTCAGCGATAGTCGCCCGGCGGCCGCGGCCGCACGCCGAGCCGCTCGTGGTCGAAGCCGCTCGGCAGCGGCTCGTAGGCGCCGACGGGCTCGACCGACAGCTCGGCGGTGATGCGGTCCTCGCGTTCGAGGCACCACAGCGCCGCGTTGAGCAGCAGGCGCCGCAGCCCCGCCGAACGGAAGTCGCGCGCGCTGCCCATCGTCACGTGGAACACGCGCGCCGCGTCGCCGCCGTTGCCAGTCCACGTCTTGGTCCACGCGATCGGCAGCGGCTCCTTGTCGGCGTTCGGTTCGTCGTCGGGCTCGAGCCCGCGAAGCGGCTGGCCGAGCAAGAGCGCCGTGCAGCCGGCGGGCAGGCCCTGGTCACCGGGGTAGGTGCGGTAGACGTCGGACGGACCGAACACGTCGTCGACGCCGCGCAGCACCGGATGTGCGCGCTGCTCGTCGACGACGACGCCGCGCGTCGCTTCGCGGTGCCAGCCGCCGTGGTGGCCGCGGAACGCGCCGCCGAGCACGTCGTCGCCGAAGCGCACGCGCTCGCCGCCGACGACGTAGTCCCACCGGCCGAGGAAGCCGTGGTTGGCGGTGCGGATGCCGATCAGCGGCCGGCCCGAGTCGAGGTAGCGGTAGAGGTGCTGCAGCTGCTCGTCGGGCAGCGCCAGGAAGCGCGTGAACCAGACCACGAGGTCGGCCGTGGCGAGGTGCTCGAGCCCGGGCACGTCGTGCACGACCTCGGGGTCCTCCTGCCGGGTCGGCTGGGTCGGGTCGACCAGGCCGTCGCGCTGCGCGAACAGCACCGTCGTATGGAATCCGTGCCGCTCGGCGAACAGCCGCGCGAGCATCGGCAGCGCCTGCTCGGCGCGGTACTCCTGCTCGCCGGCGACGAACACGACGTGGGCGGAACGGCCCGGCGCGTCGTCGCCGCCGCTGCCCGGGTAGACGAGCCAGCGCGCGTCGGCGGGCACCGGATGGTCGGTCGCGGGACGGTCGACGGCCTCCTCCTGCGCCGCGGCGCCGGCCGGGAGCGAGATCGCGAGCACGAGCACGGCTGTGGAGCGGAGCGTCATCGCGGGATCCGGTTCAGGGTGTAGTGGGCCATCGGGTGCACCAGCGCGGCGCCGTCGGCCGACCGCACGCCGTCGAAGTGGAGGTCGTGCACGTGGCCCTCGACGAGCCCGTCGACGACGAGGTGCACGCCCTGGGCGTCGTCGTCGAGCGTCGCGGACGCGACGACCGGCGTCGTCTCGTCGACCTCGGGGCTGCCGTAGAACTTCTGGTAGTGGTGCGTGAAGCTGCGCAGCCGGTAGCTCGACGGCGCCGTCGCGGCGGCCTCGTCGACCGGACCGGTGAAGCGCACGTGGAAGCCGTCGGGCCGCGCCGAGACGCGCAGCACGTCGAACGGCACGACGCCGGTGTACTCGATGCGTTCGAGCACGAAGCGCTTGTTGCCGCGCACCGGCCAGCCGCGGTTGGTGCCGCCGGTCACGAGCTGGCCCCGGTCGGAGAACTCGATCGCGAGCACGCCGTTGCCGAGCCCCTCGCGGAACGGGTAGCACGCGCCCTGCCACACGCCGTCGACCCGTTCGGTCGTCGCGCGCATGACCAGGCTCAGGCTGTAGTCGGCGACGAACAGCTGGTCGGCGAACGGGCCGAAGCGCCCGCCGGTGCGGTCGACGCGGAAGGCCGTGATCGACTGGCCCATGCGGCGGTAGGGGAACACGACCGCGTACGGATCGAGCGCGGCGATGCGCCGGCTCTCGTCGTGGAGGCGCGAGCGGTTCTCCGGTTCGGGCGGCTTCGGCCCGAGCTTCTGGCCGAGCGGCAGGTCGTAGCCCGGGAAGCAGATCGGATGGCCGAGGAAGGCGCCTTCGCGCAGGTGCTTGAGCGAGCACGAGCCGTTCCACGGCCCCTGGCTCTCGACGTAGAACATCTCGCCGGTCTCGTTGGGACCGACGCCGCCGGCGCTGCGCACGCCGCTCGCGACCGGCACGGTGCGGCCGTCGGCCGTGATCCGGAACGCGAAGCCGCGGTAGTCCGCCTTGTAGTGGTAGGAGTCGCTGAGGCCGAGCACGACCCAGACGCTGCCGTCGGGCTGCACGCCCGAGCCCCACGCGAACTCGTGGTAGTGCGCGAAGCCCCACACGTCGCTGAGGTTGTCGAAGCGATCCGCGCGGCCGTCCCCGTCGACGTCGGTGATACGCGTGACCTCGGTCTGCTGCGTCGCATAGAACGCGCCGTCGCGGTAGCCGAGGCCGAGCACCTCGTCGAGCCCCTCGGCGAAGCGGTGGAAGCGCGGCTCGGGCAGCTCGTCGAACGCGCCGTCGACGATCAGGATCTCGCCGCGGCGCGTGCCGATGGCCAGCCGGTCGTCGGGCAGCGGGCACATGCTGCCGCACTCGAGCGCGAGCTCCTGCGGCACCGGCAGTTCGACGATGCGGTAGTGGGCCGCCTCGGCGGGGCCGGTCCCCCACGCGTCGCCGAGCTCCTGGGCGCGTGCCGCGGTGGCGAGCAGCGCGGCGGTGAGCAGCGCGGCACTCGCCGGGCGTGCAGCGGTGGCATGCGTGATCATCGGCCGTTCTCCTGCCAGCGGGACTCGATCGAGAGCTCGGCGCGGCTCTGGCCGTCGCTGCCGTCGCTGCTGTCGGTCCGCGCCACGAGCGGGAGCAGGACAGAGGCGCGCAGGGTCGGTCCGGGCATCGGCGCGAGCATACGTCGGGCGGCCGGCGTTCTCAGCCGAACCGGCACCGCGGGGAGGGAGGCGCGACGGGCCCCGGACAGCGAATCGTCGGTCCGGCGACACCCCGGCAGCGCGCGGCGCGGATACAACTGGCGGCAGCCTCCGGCATCGGAGTTGCGGCCCGAGCCGACCCCCGCGGAGCCCATCATGAACGCACGCCGATCGCTCGTCTTCGTACTCGCCGCCGCCGCGGCGGCCGGCCTCGGCCGCAGCCAGAGCCCGCGTTGGTTCGACGCCCCGGTGCAGTTCGAGACCATGCAGGGCGAGTTCGCGCTGCTCGGCGACGTCGACGGCGACGGCGACGTCGACGCGATCTCGTTCGCCACCCAGCCGTCGTTCACCGTGTGGCGCAACGACGGCGCCGGCAACTTCGCGCAGGGTGCGACCCGGTCGCTGCCGGCCGATGCCGGCACGCACGTGGACCTCGCCGACGTCGACGGCGACGGGTTGCCGGACGTGCTGGTGACGACGCTCACGACGAGCCCGCTCGGCGCCGGCATCCTGATCCACCTCGGCCAGCCCGGAGGCACGTTCGGCGCCGCTCAACACCTTCCGCTGCCCGGCAACGTCCTGATCCTGCGGCACGGCAACGGCAACGGTGACGCCGCGCAAGACCTGCTGGTCCGTTACTTCGACGGGCCGGCCGCGCCGACACGCTGGTTGTTCGGCGCGGCCGGCGGCTTGCCGAGCTTCGGGCCGTCCATCGCGCTGCCGATCACGTTCGACTTTCGCACGTTCGACGCGAACGGCGACGGCCTCGACGACTTCGTGTTCCCCGAGACCGTGACCCTCGCTCCCGGCATCCTGCACGTCTACACGACGACGCCCACCGGTTTCGCCCCGTTCGGAACGGCGCCGTTGGCCGAGAGCTTCGGCACCGACATCTGCCTGATCGACGTCGACGGCGACGACGATCTCGACGTGCTCGGTCTCGCCGGCGCCGCTGCCAACAGCACCGCCTTGACGGTCGTCACGAACCTGGGCGGCGGCAGTTGGTCGTCGGCGATCCAGTACCTCGCGGGGCTGACGGCGGGCGGCCTGTTCCCGGGCGACTGGGACGGCGACGGCTTCGACGACCTGATGCTGCGCGGCTACACGGGATCGTCGGGCTTTCCGCCGAGCCACCGGCTGCAGCGACTGCGCAATCTCGGCGACGGCACCTTCGGCCTCGTGGACGCCATCCCGGTGCGCGACGTCAGCAGCGGCTACGGCGCGGGTCTGGCGGACCTCGACGGCGACGGCCGGCTCGACTGGCTCGACAGCAAGGCGGTCTGGTTCGGCAACGGCACGCTCGCGCCGCTGTTCGGCACGACCAACCTCAACAACGTGTCCGACTGGGACGGCGATGGCGACCTCGACCTGAGAACCGGCAACTGGCTGCTCAACGACGGCAACGGCGTGTTCACCGAACGCGTGCTGGTGTGGCCCTCGCTCGGCAGCGGCGTCGTCGCGGCCGGCACCAGCGTCACCGCCGACTTCGACGGCGACGGGCTGCGCGAGACGACGTTCGCGGCGCAGCAGTACCAGTTCCCGTTCCCGTTCCCGCCGGTGTTCCTCGGCACCTTCCTGTTCCACGAGACCGCGGACTTCACGTTCGTCGATGGCGGCCTCGCGACGCCGCCGCCCGGGCGCATCGACGGGGGTGTCGCCACCGACTCGGACGGCGACGGCGACCTCGACATCGTCGACGCGACCGGCATCTGGGTCAACGACGGCACCGGCTCGTTCACGCGGCTGACCATCGGTGGCGGCGGCTATCGGCCGGTCACGCAGGCGGACGTCGACGGCGACGGCGACATGGACCTGCTGGCGACGACGACCGGCGGCGGCACCAGCGTCGCGGTGCTGTACCGCACCGGGCCGAACGCGTACACGACGACGGTGCTGTTTCCGTCGACGACCTCGTCGATCCTCAACCTGGTGCCGCAGTTCGCCGACGTCGACGGCGATGGCCTCAGCGACCTCGTCCTGTGCGGCGAACAACTGCGCGTGCAGCGGCGCACCGGGCCGGGGCCCGTCTACGCGGACGCGGTGGTGTTCGCCGCCGCCAACATGCGGCATCTGGTCGACTTCGACCAGGACGGCGACCTCGACGCGGTCGGCTACGGCTGGTGCGAGAACCGCCGCTTCGAGCCGCCCAGTGCCGGCAGCCGCCGCCAGTACGGCGAAGGCTCGGTCGGCGTCGGCGGCCGCGCGCCGCTGCTGTCCGTCGTCGGGCCGGTGCGCGGCGGCGAGACGCCGTCGATCCGGCTGCGCAACGCGCCCGGCGGCACGTTTGCGCTGCTGATCGTCGGCAGCGGCGAGACCAACGCGCCGAGCGTGTTCCTGCCGGGAGTGCAGAGCTACGTGTTCCCGATCGACCTGCTGCTCGGCTACACGCTGGCCGGTGCCGGTCTGCAGCCGGCGGTCGGCGGCATCGACATCCCGGTCGCGATCCCGAACGGCCTCGCCGGCGCCAGCCTGTTCCTCGAGTTCGTCGTGCTCGACCCGTCGCTGCCGGGCGCGTTCACCAACAGCAACGGCTGCGAGTTCGTCATCGGCGGCTGAGGGCGCGGCCGCTCGCCCGCCGCGCGGCCGTCACCACGCGTGGCTGTCGCAGTAGAGAGCGACCTGATCGTGGCGAACGTCGCGTTCCGCCAGCGCACCCTGCCCTGGCTCTCGGCCAGCACGACGGGCCGCGCCCGTTCCTGCCGGGCGGCGCAGCGCTCAACGCGTGTAGATGCCGTGACCGGCTAGCACGCGGCGCACGACCGTCAGCTGCCGCTGCACGACCTGCAGGTCGATCAGCTCGCTCGTGACCTGGACGTTGGAGCGCTCGACGAAGCCCTGCTCGACCACGCCGAAACCCGCGGCCCCCGGTTCGCCGACGATCGCCTCACCGGCCTCGGGGGCGGCGCCGAGCAGGCCGTCGCGCACCGGCACCAGCGCCTCGGGATCGGGGAAGCGCGCCAGCTGCAGCCGACCGAAGACGGTCATCGCGTCGGGGCTGCTCGCCCTCCGCCCCGAGACGCACCCCATCGGGTCGATGCTGATCTCGAGCGTGTCGGAGGGCACGACGACCTCGGTCACGAGCACGGCGCCGCACCTCGTGACGAGCTGGCCGTGCGCGTTCAGCTGCAGATGGCCGTCGCGCGTGTAACGCACGACTCCGTCGGCTGCCCTGACGACGAAGAAGCCGTCGCCGTCGAGCGCGACATCGAGGCTGCGCTCGGTGATCTCGAGCGTGCCGGGCGACATGACCATCGTGACCCGGCCGGCTTTCGGCAGCCGCAGGCCGCTCGGCCCGTGCAGCTCCGAAGAAACCTCGAGTCGGCGCAGCTTGTAGCCGGGCACGTCGACGTTCGCGATGTTCTCGCAGTGCAGCGCATGCTGCTGTTCGAGCACACGCAGGGCCTGCTGCAACGGCGCCATGTCGGGCATCGGGCGTGCCTCGGCAGTCGTCGCGAACGGACGGCCGTCGCTCGCATCGGCCGGCCGTGCGGGGCCGGCTGCCGCCAACGTGGCGTTGAGCAAGGCGACCTGATCGGCGAGCGCGGCGAGCCGCGCGTTGAGTTCGGTGGTGCTGGCCGACTCGACCGCGCCACCGAACGCGTGGACGCTGCCGGCCACCATCGCCGCAGGTTCGACGACGCGCTGGCCGAGCGAGGCGCGCAGCAGCTCCACGTCCTGCCGCAGCTCCACCTGCGAGCGCTCGATCTGCCGGCGCCACTGCGACGACTCGACACCACCATCGGCAGCAGCCTGACAGGCGGCCAGCAGACCGAGAAGACAACTCAACGCCGACGAAGGAGAAGCCATGGGGAACTCCGACCAGGGGGGATGCGCGGCCCGAGACCACCGCGTGTCGAGTTCTTCGGCAGCCGCCGGTCCTGGCTTGAGACGCCCGGAACCGTGGCGCGTGAGGCATTGACCGCGAGCGTGTCCCCGCAAGCGCGACGCTCTGCCCGAACCGGGCACCGCTGCTGAAGATGGTGCCCGCGTTCACGACCCGCACGCCATGCCCCGCCTCGACCGTTGCGTCCGCTCCTCGACGACCAGTCGAACGACGGTGCGCATCGATGCGGGTGGGCTTATCCTCCCGGCATGCCAGCCGAACCCACGGACGACCATCCGCGCACCGTCGCCGGTCGTCTGTCGCGCATGGGCAAGGACGAAGAAGCGTTCGACCGCGAGTTCTGGCAGCAGATCCCACCCCACCGCCGGGTCGAGATGCTGTGGGACATGGTGCTCGACGCGCTGGCCGTGAAGGGCATCCTCGATGAACCGCGACTTCAGAGATCTGTTTGCCGCCTGCAACGACGCTGAGGTTCGCTACCTCGTCGTCGGCGCCTACGCCGTCACCTTCCACTCGCGGCCTCGCTTCACCAAGGACCTCGACATCTGGGTCGATCCCACTCCGTCGAATGCCGAACGCGTGGTCCGCGCGCTCACCGCATTCGGCGCACCGCTGACGGAGAACGGCGTCAGCGCGACCGACTTCACCCATCCCGGGGTCGTCTACCAGATGGGTGTGCCGCCCAACCGCATCGACGTGCTGACCGCGGTCGAAGCGCTTCGGTTCGAGTCTTGTTGGCAGCGACGCGTCTCGGCCACCTACGGCGACGTGCCGGTGGCCTATCTCGCCAAGGCGGACCTGATCACCAACAAGCGTGCGGTGGCGCGTCCGCAAGACCTGCTCGACGTGGCCGCACTGGAAGCGCCTTCGGACGACGACGGCTGATCGACCTCAGCCCGCGCAACTCCGCCCCGATCAACCCGGCGGATGTTCGAAGCGGACGTCCTCGTCTGCCCTGACTGCGGGGCGAGACGGCCTCTCGCAGCGATCCACGATCCGGGGTCGGTCGAGGACGATCGCACCGCGCCGATCCGGCGTCCAACGCGAGCAGCACGTCGGCGTCGACCGGCGCCGCGCAGGCGGTCTCGCCTCGGGTCGGCACCGTCGCATGCCCGCGCGGCGCCGGCGATCCGCAGAGCCCCGCAGACCGCGACCGGAAGACGATCATCGCCCGCCCTCCTGCCAGCGGTACTCGATCGCGAACGCCGCGCCCTCCGGCGCGGCGGTCACCGCGAGACGCAGCTCGCGCCCGCCCTGGCCGGCGATCGCGACGATCTCGGCGGGCGTGCCGTCCGTGCGCACGAGCAGCGCGTCGCCGACGCGCACGGTGCGCTCGTCGACGCGCTCGATCGTCTCGTGCCGAGCGGCCCGGAAGCACAAGACGGTCGTCGGTCCGGTGAGCCGCAGCGTGCGGTGCAGCGCGACCGTGCCGTCCGCGTCCCGCAGCTCGCGCGGCGTGTCCTCGACGAGCACGTCCCCGCACGTGTAGCGCAGCGTCGGCCGGCGCTCCCGGTCGAGCTCGTAGCCGAGCCACCGGTCGCCGCGCTCGCGTCGCGTCGCCGCGGGCCACGGCGCGTCGGGCGCTTCCAGCAGCGCCAGCGCCGGCCCGTTCGGCAGCTCGGCCCGCTTTCGCGACAGGATGTGCGCCGCCCCGCTGCCCTGCGACGTCCACACCGGCCGCGCGTCGACGAAGCGGCCCCACCACACCTGGTTCAGCCCGAGCTGCTCGGCGTCGAACGTCGCGTTGACGCCGCCCGGGTAGCCGACCGCGATCGCGCGCTTGCCGGTGTTCTGCACGGCCCGGCGCAGCAGCACGGCCTCGTCCGCGACGACCAGCTCGATCGGCGGCGCGCGCAGCCCCGACGGCTTGCGCACGTTGCGGCCCTCGGCGAGGTAGTGCCACAGCCCGGCGATCTGCCGTTCGACGTCGCCGTCGGCGACCTGCGGACGCGTCGAGCGGCCGTCGGGGAAGAAGTGCGGCATCAGCGTATTGGGCGCGAAGCGGTACGGGTCGCGCAGGAACGCCGCGAACCACTCGGGCCGCAGCCGCTCGCCGGTCGTGTGCACGAGGTCGATCGCGCCCATCGAGCCCGCCTGCTCGCCCGCGAACAGGTGGCAGGTGATGCAGCTCATGCCGCCGTCGCCGACCAGCTCGCGGCCGACATCGCGCAGCGCCTTCGCGGCTTCGCCGTCCTCCGGCAGCGGCAGCGGGCCGTCGGCGTCGGCGCCTGCGGCGGCGTCGGTGGTCGCGAGCAGGTCCGCGAGCCCTTCGGCGAGCCCTTCCCCGAACGCGGGCATGCGCACGTGCAGGTAGGGCCGCTCGCGCTGGCCGTGCGCGATCGCGGTCGCGAGCCAGTCGCGCGCGAGCTTGCGGCCGACGCCGGTCAGCGCTGGCGGCACCCGGCCCTCGTCGCCGAGGCTCGCGTCGTCGGTGCCGAAGAGGTCGCGGCCGAGGCCGGCGGTGACCGCGTCGACGTCGCCGCGGCGGTGGCAGGCGAGGCAGCGCCGGGACGCGAGCTGCTGCAAGACGAGGTGCTCCCGCGAGGCCGGCCTTGCGTCGCCACCGAGCGCCGATCGCAGGTCGTCGCGCTGCGCCGGCGTCAGCGCGTAGCGCGGCCACGGACCCGGCTGCCGCGACAGGCAGCCGCGCGCGGGGTCCAGCGCCGGGATCGGCGGCGCGGCCGCGGCCGGCTCGCGCGACGCGTCCGGCA
>CALKYL010000229.1 GCA_938003515.1 uncultured bacterium | reverse complement strand
GCCCGGTCCCGCCGAACGCCGCCTCGAGCCGCGGCGACACGAAGGCGCCGAAGACGCCGCCCGCGCCGTAGGGGGTCGCGTCGCGCACGCCGGCCAGCCCGTCGCGCCCGGCGAACAGGATCGCCATCATCGCGGCGAACACGACCGCGCCGAGCGCCTTGATCGTGACGCGTGAGCAGCTGCGGCCGACGAACAGCAGCATCGCGTAGGCGAGCAGGAGCAGGAACGGCACCCAGCCGGCGAGGCCCAGCGCGCGGGTGAAGCCCAGCGCCAGGTAGTAGCCGACGGCGCCGCCGAGGTTCTGCATGCCCCCGGTCGGGATCGGCCCGTCCAGGTCCGCGAGCCGGAACGTGGCCAGGCACAGCATCGCGTAGAGCGCGAACCCGCACAGCGCCAGCGCGACGACCTCGCGCGCGCGCGGCGACAGGCCCGGCAGCGGCACGTCTTCCGCGGGGAGGAAGCGGGTGCCGCGCTTGCGCGGCGGTGTGTCGTCGGCTCGATCCTTGTCGCTCACGTGGGCTCCGATGTCATCGCGCGTTGCGCTCCTGCCACAGCGCGACGGCTGCGGCGACCATGCGATCGGCGGCGCGCCGCTTGTCGGTGCGCGGCAGGACCTCGTCCCTGCCGTCGGCATGGCAGATCCCGCACTCCGCGGCGCCGCAGCCGCTCGCGCCGTACAGGTTGACGACCACCGCGTCGAGGTGCTTCGCGACGAGCTTCCGGCGGCCGCGATCGACCGCCGCCGGAAACCCCGCTGACACCGACTCGAGGGCGAACCCGAGCACGACCCGTCCGCCCTTGCGGGCGGCGAGCCCGGCGACCACGTCCGGGTTGGGCACCAGCTCGATCGTCGTGCGCCCGGCCTGTCGCGGCGGCTTGCCGGCCAGGCGCTCGGCGGGCCGCCAGTCGGCGACGGCGGCCGCGGCGATCAGCACGTCGTGGGCGTCGAACGCGCGCTCGGCCGCGGCCTGCATCTCCAGGGCCGAAACGACCGAAATGACGACCGCACCGGATGGCGGCGCCACCTCGACCGGACCGAGCACGAGGGTCGCGCGATGTCCGGCGCCGAGCGCCGCCTCGGCGAGGGCGCAACCCATGCGACCCGAGCTGGCGTTGCTCAGGAACCGCACGTCATCGAGGTATTCGCGGGTGGGACCCGCGGTGATCAAGATGGCTACCATGCCCCCGCTGCTCCCGGCCCGCCCGGACCAGTCGGCAACGCGTCCTATCGTAGTAACACTCTTCCCCCAGGGGAGAAAAAACAGTCGGCGACTCCTAGGACAGCCGTCGAACGCCCGTCTCCCCGCTTCCGCCCCAAGCCGTGTCCTCTCGTCGCCTGCCCCTCTGCGCCGCGGTCTGCCTCGCGGCCTGTTATTCGCCCGAGGCCAACCGCGAGTGGGCCGACCGCGCCGTCTACGGCATCCTGGCCAAGACCTCGGAGCAGGTCACCGGCGAGACCCGGGAATTCGTCGTCGAGCGGGCGGTCGACACCCTGCGGCGACGGCTGATGACCAGCCGTGCCCCCGTGTCGCTGACGTTGGCGCAGGCGCTCGACGTCGCCGCCGAGAACAGCCGCGAGTTCCAGCGGCAGAAGGAGCAGCTGTATCTCGCCGCGCTGGCCCTGACGACCACGATGAACGACTTCCGCGTGCGCTTCGGCGGCGGCGGCACGGCCGCGGTCGACGGCGAGGGCGACGTCGCGGCGGACGTCAGCCTGTCGGACGACCTGAGCGCCGCGGCCGACAGCGTGGCGGGCACGCGCATCGTCGCGAACTTCGTGCAGACGTTCCTGCGTTCGGTGGTCAACGGCGGCCAGTTCGACGGCAGCTCGATCCTGAACCTCACCGTCACGCAGCCGCTCTTGCGCGGCGCCGGCCGGCACATCGCGCGCGAGCCGCTGACGCAGGCCGAGCGCGACGTCATCTACGCGATGCGCGACTTCGAGCGGTTCCGCGCGCAGTTCGCGATCGACGTCGTCGCCGACTACTGGAACGTCGTGCAGCAGGTCGCGGACCTCGCGAACGTCGAGGCGAACTACGCGTCGCTGGTGCAGTCCCGCGTGCAGATCGAGGAGCTGTACAACGCCGGCCGGCGCACGATCGTCGACCTCGGCCGCTCCAAGCAGGACGAATACAGCGCCGACGCGCAACGCGTCAGCGCGCGCAACCGGCTCGAGACGGCGCTCGACCAGTTCAAGCTGACGTTGGGCCTCCCGGTCACCTCGCAGATCGAGCTCGACCCGACCGAGCTGTCGCGCCTCGTCGAGCGCGGCGTCGCGCGCGTGGCGCTCTCCGAAGACGACGCCGTGCGGCTCGCGCTGCGCCGGCGCTACGACTACCGCACCACCGTCGACGAGGTCGAGGACGTCGGCCGCCGCGTGCTGATCGCCGAGAACGCGCTCAACCTCGGCCTCGACTTCACCGCGGCGATCAGCGTGCCGTCGTCCGAGGGCAGCAGCCTCGACCTCGACTGGTCGAAGATCAACTGGTCGGCGGGCATCGACCTCAACCTGTTCCTCGACCGCATCCCGCTGCGCAACGCCTACCGCAACCAGCTGATCACGTTCGATCGCACGCTGCGCGCGCGCGAGCAGGCGGAGGACCAGCTGTCCGCGAACGTGCGGCGCTCGCTCCGGAACATCCAGGCCGCGCTCGACAGCTTCGAGATCCAGTCGGTCGCCGTCGACCTCGCCGAGCAGCGCGTCGAGGCGACGACCGACCTGTACGCGGCCGGCCGCGTGCAGGCGTTCGAGAAGCTCAACGCCCAGAACTCGCTGCTGCGCGCCCAGCTCGACCGCAACGCCGCGATCGTCGACTACGCGATCGCGCGCCTGCAGCTGATGAACGACCTCGAGGCCGTGCGCCTGCAACCGCAGGGGCTGCGCTTCGACCTGACGCTCCCGATGCCGACGACGGAGACCGCGGAATGACCCTCATGACCGACCTGTGCTCCTCCCGGAATCGCCGCGCGGGCGTCCTGGTGGCGGCTGCCGCGCTGTTCGCGGGGTGCTCCGAAGGCGAGGCCAAGGCCGACCGCACCGTCAACACCTACACCATCGTCCGGGAGGACCTGCCGATCACGGTCAAGGAGAGCGGCGAGCTGCTCGCCGTGCGCGAGACCGTCGTCCGCTCCGAGATCGAGGGACAGGCGACGATCCTCAGCCTGATCCCCGAGGGCACGCGCGTCGAGAAGGGCGACAAGCTGGTCGAGCTCGACGTCAGCGACCTCGTCGAGAAGCGCGCCAACCAGGAGATCGCGGTCGAGAAGGCCCGCAACGCGATCGAGCAGGCGCGCACGCAGCAGCAGATCCTCGAGAAGGACCTGCGCACCCGGGAGAACACGGCGACCTCGCAGCTGCGCATTGCGGAGATGGAGCTCGAGAAGCTGCTCGGCGCGTCCGGCGGCAAGGGCTCCGAGGGCAAGAACGCCGACATGCTGCGCCGGCTCGAGGAGCTCGTCCGGGCGCCGATCGAACCGGAGGCGCCTTCGGTCGAGGAGGGCACCGTCGAGGCGTCGGTGCCGATCGGCCGGGTCACCCAGGTGCACCCGCAGAACTACGCCGGCCTGGTCGTCAAGGTCGTCAAGCTGCTCGAGATCGAGGGCGACGACGGCGACCCGCTCGAGCGGGCCATGGGCGAGATGGCCAACAAGATCCTGCAGCAGGCGGACCAGATCCGGCTCGCGATGGCCGACCTCAAGGTCAAGGAGGACACGGTCTCCTACAGCCGCGGTCTCGGCGCGAAGAAGTTCATCACGCGCACCGAACTCGCGCGCGACGAGCTCGCCTATGAGAGCCAGGCGTCGAAAGTGACGATCGCGTGGAACGACCTGGAGCTCCTGATCAACTACACGCTCGAGCGCGACAAGATCGAGCTCGCGCAGAACCTCGCGAACGCGAAGCTCGAACTGGAGCGCGTGCGCGCCAGCAACGACGCCGAGCGCAAGAACTCGCAGTTCGACGTCGACGCGAAGCAGAAGGAGTTCGAGGTCGCGACCGAGCGCCTCGCGAACCTCGAGCGCCAGATCAGCAACGCCGTGATCTACTCGCCGGCGCCGGGCCTGGTCGTCTACGCGCGCACCCAGGAACGCCGCGGCAGCGAAGCCGTCGTCGAGGGCACGACCGTGCGGCAGCGGCAGGCCATCATCGTGCTGCCCGACAACTCGAAGCTCCTGTGCGAGATCAAGGTGCAGGAGGCTCAGGTCGACAAGGTCATGGTCGGCCAGCCGGCCTACATCACCGTCGAGGCGCTGCCGACCGAGATCCTGACCGGCCGCGTGACGCGCGTCGCGCCGGTCGCGGACTCCTCGAACAGCTGGATGGGCAACGACAAGAAGGTCTACACGACCGTCGTCGAGCTCAACGGCGTCAACACCGACGACCGGCTCAAGGCCCGCATGGCCGCGGCGGCGACAATCACCGTCGGCCTGGTCGAGGACGTGCTGACGGTGCCGATCCAGAGCGTGCGCCGCGACCGGTCGGTCAACTACGTCTGGAAGGTCACGCCCGAGGGGCCGAAGCCCGTGCGCGTCGAGGTCGGCGCCAACAACCAGGAGAAGGTGCAGCTGCTCAGCGGCCTCGGCGAAGGCGACGTCGTCTACCGCACGCCGCCGGGCGGGCAGCCCGACCCCAAGTTCGAGCAGC
>CALKYL010000228.1 GCA_938003515.1 uncultured bacterium | reverse complement strand
GTGCACGACGAGCCTGCCCGGTGAGGGCGGTCGGCGGCGTGGCGGCGCAGCCGCCGATCGCCGACCACGCGGCGCCGTCCCAGACCGCGAGGTTAGCGACGTCGAGCCCACCGGCGCCGAAGAAGTCGCCGGCCACGAGCACGTCGCCGTTCGGCAGTTCGAGCAGGGCGTCGACCAGGTTGCCGCGGTCGATCCCGCTGCCGAGCGCCGTCCACGTGTTCGAACCGGCAGGCCGACGCGCGACGTGGCGCGCGGCCGCCGCGCCGACCTGCGGGAAGGCGCCGCCGGCCCACAGGTCTCCGTTGGCCGAGACCTGCGGGAAGGCGCCGCCGGCCAACAGGGCTCCGTCGGCAGTCTGGACCGCCGCGCGCACCTGCGAACCCTCGAACAAGAGCCCGCTGCCGGCCGCCTGGCCGAACCAGCCGGCGCCGGTCCAGACGGCCAGGTTCCCGACGATCGTGCCGCCCGCGGTCGTGAAATCGCCGCCGACGAGGATCGTGCCGTTCGCGAGCGGCCGGATCGTCTGCACGATCGGGGAGAGGGACGCACCGGCGACGCCGCCGCCCAGCTCGCTCCAGACGGCGCCGTCCCAGCGCGCGAGGTTGGCCGCCGGCACGCTGCCCGCGCTCGAGAACGCGCCGCCGACGAGCAGGTCGCCGTTGGGAGCGCGCGCGAGCGCGTAGGCGCCGACCGGCACCAGGAAGCTGCCCGTCGACCCGCCGACGCCGCCGCCGACGCCGGACCACTGCGCGCCGTCCCAGCGAGCCACGCACGACGCGGGCACGCCGCCCGCGGACAGGAACGTGCCGCCGACGACGAGGTCGCCGTTCGGGAGCGGCAAGAGCGCTCGCACTTCGCCCGCGATCCCGACGCCCAGCGGCTGCCAGCCACCGTTCCGGAACACCGCGACGTTCGCCGCGGCGGTGCCGCCGATCGCCGTGAACACGCCGCCGGCGACGAGGTCGCCGTTCGGCAGCACCGCGAGCGCGCGGATGCTGCCCTCGGTGCCCGGCGGAAAGAACGCGATCCACTCGCGAGTCGCGAGGTCGTACGCCGCGACGCGGTCGGCGAACACCGATCCGGTCAGCGAGAAGTCGCCGCCCGAGACCACACACGCGGGTCGCGGGCCGGGCCCGTCCGAGTCCCACAGCGCGAGCGCGCGCACGCGGCCGTCGGCGCCGGCGAGGGAGCTGCCCGCGGACCAGGTGGGATCACACTGCGCGGCCGCGGCTACGCAGAACGAAGCGGTGGCGAACCAAGACGGACGCATACGACGACTCCTCGAGAGGGACCGGGGGGACGGGACCGACTAGCCACGGCGTGCGCAACCGTAACGACGCGTGCGATCCCGCACACGCCGGTCTACGCGGTGCGCCGGCGCCGCCGCGCGCCGCGCGGCGGCGGCAGGTCGGACGAACGGTCGCCCGGCACGTGGTAGCGCTGCAGGATGCGCGCCTCGGCCGCGCGCGCCGCGTCCGCGTCGAGCAGCACGATCGCGCCGCTCGACAGCTTGAGCACGACCTCGCCCTTCGCCGCGTCCATCAGCCGCACGAAGTCGGCCATGTCGACCGGCTTCTCGCCCTGCACCGACACGACGACGTCGTTGTGGAACGCCTCGTAGCCGACGTTGACGGCGTCCGCGAGCACCTGCGCGAGCACGACCACCTCCTGCTGCTCGGGCTTGCGCAGGCCCGAGTAGTAGAGGTGCAGGAGCTCCTTCGGCGCCTTGTCCCACCAGTGCTCGCCCCAGTTGCGCAGGAACTCCGCGGTCAGCCGCTGGAACACCAGCCCGCCGAACAGGAACCACATCGGCCGCCGGTCGTACTCGGTGCGCGGCACGAGCCACAGCATCGCCTGCATCTCGAGCGCGACGTCCTTGGGCCGGCCGCGGCGCAGCACCCGCGCCTGGACCACGTCGCCGATGTGGTGGTCGCCGATGACGGCGTCGAACTGGCAGCGGTAGCGGCCGCGGTAGCGCACGGTGCCGTTGTCGGCGATGCGCAGGCCGTCGAGCTCCATCAGCACGTCGCCGACCTCGAGCTGCCCCCACGCGCTCGAGCCGAACTGCACCGCGGTCACCAGCACGCCGGTGTCGCGCGGCCGCATGCCGAGGTGCGCGCGCAGCGCCGGGTTCTCGAGCGGCTGCGTCGTGATGCCGATGCCCGGCACCTCGGGCGGCTTCTGCTTCTTCACGCCCTCGAGGAACTTCTTCATGATCGGGCCGGGCACCATCTCGCCGATGTTCTCGGCGTCGTGCAGCGCCTGGAACGCGATGCCGACGACCTTGCCGCGCGCGTAGACCGGCCCGCCGCTGTTGCCCTCGTTGATCGCCGCGTCGACCGTGACCGCGAGCAGGTGGCGCTGGCTGTGCTCGTAGCGCTGCACCTCGATGCGCGACACGACGCCCTCGGTGATCGACACCTCCTCGCCGCCGATCGGGTAGCCGACGACCTGCACGTCGTCGCGCGGCCGCGGCAGCTCGCCGATCACCGCCGGCTTGATGCCGCGCGCGAACGACTTGTCGTCGATCTCGAGCAGCGCGAGGTCGCAGTCGTGGCTGATCGCGACGACCCGCGCGGTGACCTTCTTGGGGTCGCTCTGCTTCTGCACCTGCACGAACGTCGCGTTGGCGACGACGTGCGCGCCGGTCAGGATGCGCTGCGGGGCGACGAACACGCCCGAGCCGGTGCTGCCGCGCGGCGCGACGCTCTGCCACGGCGACTCGAAGTCGGGGTCCTGGTAGGTGCTGTAGACGCGGACGACTTCGGCGTGGGACATGGTCGCGAGCGCGCGCCGTCCGGCCGCGCGGGCGGAACACGGTAGCGGCCCGGCGGCGGGAAACGAGCACGCAGCCGCGCGGCGCCCGTTACGGCAGGCGCAGCCGGTCGCGCCGGAGCACCGGAGCGCACCCGTCGACGACCAGCTCGGCCGCGGCGGCGCCACCCCAGGCGGCGGTCGCCGCGACGCGGTAGACCCCGGGCGCGAGTCGCTGCGTCCAGCGATAGACGCCTGCGTCGGGGCGCGCGACGCGGTCTTCGACCACGAGATCGCCGGCCCGATCGAACACCGCGACGTGCAGCTCGGCGCCGACCTCGCGCGGGTTGTCGGTCGCGTCGAACGCGAACTCGAAGCCGCAACGCACGCCGGCCTGCGGCTTGAGCGCACACCTCGTCTCGCGACCGGTCTCGATCGCGATCGGCACGCGCTGCGGCACGACGGCGGCGCCGGCCGCGCGCAGCTGATAGCGGCCCGCCGCAACCGGGATCGCGGTCGCCGGCGGCACCTCGCGCACCACGCAACCGAACCCGTCGAGCAGCTCGAGCCGCGCATCGGCGTCGGCAGCGACCACCAGCACTCCGGGTGGCGGCGCCGAGAGGCCGACCAGTTCGACGTCGACGCCGTCGGGCGGCACTTCGACGCCGTGCGTCCACGCGAAGCCATCGTCGCGCGTTACGCGCAGCACGTAGTGCCCCGCGGCAACGGCGTCGAACGAGGTCCGCCCACGCGCGTCGACCACCGCGCGCATCGCGCGGCCATCGCGGATCAGCGACACCGTCGCGTCGCGATCGCGTTCGTCGACGAAGGCCAACCGCACGCGCGCGTGCCATAGACGCGCCGGGTTCGCGACAAGCTCAATCGGGGTGGTGAAGTCGCGCACGATCGCCTGCGCGCAGCCATGCACGAGCGGTGCCGCGCTGTCGGCCGGCGCGGCGAGCACGGCGACGGCGCCGAAGCGCGGTGGCACCGCCACCTCGAACGTGCCGTCTCCGCGCACGGTGCCGGCGAAGGGACGCACGGGCAGCAGCCGGTCGGACGGTCCGACCGGCACGGCCACGACGGCCAGCGCGACGTCGGGTGCGGCCCCGACGACGCGGCCGTGCAAGAGCCGTTCGTCGAGACGCCAGTCGAGCCGCCGGCGCTCGCCCGCCCGGATCACGAGCGCCTCGTGCGCACGCTCCTGGCTCGTCGTGCCCCAGCGGGCGAGGCGGACGCGCACGTCGCCGCGGGCGGTGCCGGTGACGACGTAGCGTCCGTCGTCGTCTGTCCACGCGATTCGGTCGTAGAGGCGCGCGTCGAACGAGTCAGCCCGCAGCGGCGGCGTCTGCGCGAACACCGCGCACGACCGCACCGGCGCGCCCGCGGCGTCGACGACTCGTCCCGAGACCTCTCCGCCCGCCTCTAGCCACAGCGAGAGGGACCGCGTGCTACCGTCGCCGATCGAGAGCCGCTGGCGCTCCGAGCTGGCGTCGCCGACCCGCGCCGCAACCAGCAGGTCGCCGCACGGCAACGACTCCAACCGCGCGACGCCGGCCGCGTCGGCGACGGCGAACACGATCGGCTGCAGCGCACCGGACGAAGACTCGGGAAACGCTGCGACGATCGCGCCACCGGCCGGCCGACCGTCTCGGCGCACCACCGCGACCTCGACGGCGCCGGGCGCGGCGGCCGCGACGAGCTCGACGTCCCGGGCGCCCGCCATGAGCGCGGGCGCCCGGTGTCCGGCGCCCACCGCCCAGACGAACGTCCGGTTGGCGGCCAGCGGGAACGCAAACGTGCCGTCGGAGTCGGTTCTGGCGACGGGGACCCCGACATCCATGCTGCCGGCCGTCGCCGACGCGAACACGGCGACGCCGACGAGCACGCTGCCATCGGCCCCGATCACGCGGCCGCGGACGACACGCACCTCGGGGATCGACCAGACGACCTCGGCCCCCGGATCCGCGGCCTCGACGCGGCGGCGCGCGTTGGTGCCGACGAGCCAGACCTCCCACGGGCCGCGTCCGCGGTGCTCGAACGCGAGCCGACCTTCGGTGTCGCTGACGAGGCTCGTCGACGGATCGGTGAGGCACTTGATCGCGAACAACTCGGTGGGACCTCCGACGTCGACGAGACGACACGTCAGGCCAGCCCGCGGCTCGCCGTCACCGTCGACCAGCCGCACTTCGAGCCGGGAGCGCATCCCCGCAGGCGTCGGCGTGCTGTGCGCGACACGCACCGCGTCATCCGGAGACGCTCGCGCATCGACGAGCGTCGCCTCGGCGGCGTCGAACACCGGAGCGGCCGGCGAAGGTGCGGCGGGATCCCCCGCCAGCGGGCGAGCCCAGGCGAACACCCCGACCAGCAAGGCCGCGGCCGCGACGAGCGTGCGCAGCGTCAACCCGGCGGCTGCGGTCGGTGCGCTGCCGACGGCCAGCGGCGCCGGGCGCAGCGCCGACGCGCGCCGAAGGACCTCGACGCGCACGCCGGCCAGAGCGTGGCCCGCGCCGAGGGTCGCGGCCAGCGCACCGGCAACTCCGGCGGGCATCAGCCTGCGCAACATGGCGAGTCCGCGCACGACCTGGCTGCGCACCGTGCCCGCTGGCCGCTCGAGCACTTCGCCGATGCGCCGCGCGGTCATGCCCTCGACCAGGTGGAGCGACAGCACCTGCCGGTACGGCTGCGGAAGCGCCCGCATCGCCGCGAGGAAGCAGGCGCGGACCGCGGCGCGTTC
>CALKYL010000227.1 GCA_938003515.1 uncultured bacterium | reverse complement strand
ACGAGATATATCAGTGTGACTGGAGTTCAGACGTGTGCTCTTCCGATCTGCGCACCGAAGTGACCTCTTCGACCTTCGCGCGCAGGCTCTCCTGCAGCGTGTTGGTGTTGCGGTCCTTCTCGGTCTTGGCGGCCTCGAAGTCCGAGCGCGCCTGCTCGAGGTTCTGCTGGTTCTCGCGCGCCTTCGACGACGCCTCGGTGGCCGTCGCGGTGAACTGCTGGTCGGTCTGGTTCTTGTCGGCCAGCGCCTTGTCGCGCTCGAGCTCGATGTCCTTGATGCGCTGGCTCTGCGTGTTGATCTTCGTGATCAGCGCGCCGAGCAGGTTCTCGAGCGAGCTGGCGACCGAGATGCCCGCCTCAGCCGCGGCCGTCTCCATGACCTTCTCGACCTCTTCCGGGCTCATCAGACCGGAGTAGGTGATGGTCGCGCCGTTGTAGAGCGGCGCCGAGTCGCGGCGGCCGTCGTACTTGCCGGGCTTGCCGATGACCTTGCCGATGTCGGCGACGTAGTGCTCGACGAGCAGGTCCTTGTTCTGCAGGGCCTTCAGCTCCGCGCGCGCGTCGTCACGCTGCTTGATCAGCTCGCCGTTCTGCGTCTGGGTCACGTAGCCGTACCCCAACGCTCCCAGGAACATCACCAGGAGGATGAGGAAGAACATGATCGGGACGTGCGCGGCACCGCTCTGGCGATTGTGCATTGGAAGCAGCTCCAAGGGGTCTGATGGGCATCGCCGCCGGGGAGGGCGGCAGCTGGGAGAGAAGGTCGAGCTCTTCTGAGTCGGACTCGGAAAGGCGGTCGGGAGTGGCGTCCAGCTCGAGGGCACGGGCCGGGGCGCGGGACGCGGGATCTTAGGTAGCGAAGCGAGCCGCGGTCAAGATGGCGCCCGGCCGTGACTTGCCTCGCCGTGCAGTCTATCTCACGATGCGGGGCATGCCGTCCGACGTGCCGACCGGAGCGGGTGGTGCGGACCCGTTCCGACCGCGAAGCCCCCTCGTCATCGGGCTCGTGGGCGGCATCGGCGCGGGGAAATCCACCGTGGCGGGCCTGCTCGCGGCCCGCGGCCTGCGCCACGTGGACGCCGACGCGCACGCCCACGCCGTGACCCGCGACCCGGCGGTGCTCGCCGAGATCCGGGAGGACCTCGGCGAACGCTTCGTCCGGGACGGCGCCCTCGACCGCGCGGCGGTCGCGGCGCACGTGTTCGCGGACCCCGGCGCCAAGGCCCGGCTGGAGGCGATCGTGCACCCGCGCGTGCGCGGGCGGATCGTGGCCGAACTCGCGGAGGCGCGCGCCGGAGGCGAGTCGACGCTGCTCGACGTGCCGCTCCTGTTCGAGGCCGGGCTGTTCGAGGCGTGCGACGTCGTCGTCTTCGTCGACGCGCCCGACGTGATCCGCGCCGAGCGCACGCGCGCGCGCGGCTGGGCCGACGACGAGCTCGGACGGCGGGAGCAGAACCAGATGCCGGTCGCCGAGAAGCGCGCGCGGGCCGACCACGTGCTCGACAACGGCGGCGACCTCGCCGCGACGGCGCGGCAGGTCGACGCGCTGCTGCGTCGCCTGGAGGTCGGGTGAGCAGGACTCCGGGGACGCCTCCGCGCGTGTCGATCCCGGCGCTGCTGCGCCGGAGCCACGCGGAGCTGCTCGCGGAGGCCGCGGGGCTCGGCGTCGCGACGCGACCGCAGATCCCTCCCGACGAGCTCGTCGCGGCGATCGCGGCCGCCCGCCTCGACCGTGGCGACGCCGTCGAGACGGCGGGCGTGCTCGACCTCCTGCCCGAGGGCTTCGGCTTCGTGCGCCTGGTCGAACGCGACCTCGCGGCGAGCGCGGCCGACGCGTTCGTCAGCCCGAGCCAGGTGCGCGCGCTCAACCTGCAGCCGGGCCACCGCGTGCGCGGGCCGGTGCGCGCCCCCTCAGAGGTTGAGGTCGACACGAGTCGCCACGCCGCTGCGCGGAC
>CALKYL010000226.1 GCA_938003515.1 uncultured bacterium | reverse complement strand
CATCGAGTCCATCGAGAGGATCTCCCGGCCGGTCGCCGCGGCCAGCTCGACGGCGAGCGCGGTCTTGCCCGACGCGGTCGGGCCGGTGACGACCCACGGCAGGGGGCTGTCTCGTTCGGACTCCACCTCGGCAGGAAGTTAGCGGTTCCGCCCTTCCGCGTCGCCGCCCGGGCCGGTACGGTCCTCGCCTCCTTTTCGGCCTCCGCGTCCGGCCAATGATCGCGTTCCTGTCCGACATCCACAGCAACATGGCGGCGCTCGGCACGGCGCTGGCCGAGGTCGAGCGCGTCGGCGCCGACCGGCTGATCTGCCTCGGCGACGTGATCGGCTACGGCCCGGAGCCGCGCGAGGCGCTGCGCACGATCATGGAGCGCTGCGAGTTCTCGTTGCTCGGCAACCACGAGCAGGGCGCGATGTTCTACGCGTCGGACTTCAACCCGCGCGCGCGGGCGGCGATCGACTGGACCCGCGACCAGCTCAGCCGCCGCGACTGCCCGCGCGACGAGAACATGCGCTTCTGGAACTACCTCGACGCCATGCCGAAGGAGCACCGTGAGGACGCGATGCTGCTCGTGCACGGCTCGCCGCGCGACCCTGTGCGCGAGTACCTGGTGCCGCGCGACGCGATGGACCAGCAGAAGATGTCCGAGTGCTTCGCGAAGATGGGCGACGCGAGGCTGTGCTTCGTCGGCCACAGCCACGTGCCCGGCGTCTACCTCGAGTCGGGTCGCTTCCTGATGCCGTCCGAGATCGGCATGGAGTGGCAGGTCGACGAGCGGGCGATGGTCAACATCGGCTCGGTCGGCCAGCCGCGCGACGGCGACCCGCGCCTGTCGTTCGTCACCTACGACGGCGACGGCACCGGCGGCACCGTGCGCTTCCACCGGCTCGACTACGACGTCGAGGCGACGATGGCGAAGATCCGCGCGATCGAGCAGCTGCCCGACTACCTGGCCGACCGGCTCGCGCAGGGGCGGTGATCGGGTCCGCCGCGTCCCTGTCCCCGAGCGCCCCGCTCGCGAGCCACCCGCGGCACCTGCTGCCGCATCGGCCCTCCGATTGGGCGGCGCCCGCCGCCGCGCCCTGATCTCCCATGTCGATCGTGTTCCGTTCGTTGTTCCTGTCGCTGGCCGCCGTGTCGCTCCTCGGCGGTTCGCTCGTCGGCCAGGGCGAGCCCGCCGCCGCCTTCACGCGCGAGTTCGGCCGCGACGGCGAGCCGGGCAGCTTCCGCGCCCGCTTCTCGCGCCCGGGAGCCGGCATCGTGTTCCTGCAGGCGATGGACCACTACGTGACGCTCGCGGCGAGCCGCGAGGACACCCACGGTCCCGAGGACTGGCTGCTGCTGCTCGAGAACGGCAGCGACCACGCGCTGCGCCTGTTCCACGAGCCGCGCTCGGCCGCGTTCCCGGCCGATCCGGCGACGGCGGAGTGGCGCGAGGAGGCCGTCGACGGCGGGGTGCGGTTCGTGCTCGACGGCGGCGCCGGGCTCGTGCTCGAGAAGACGCTGCGCCACGCGCCCGAGTGGCGCGGCTTCGAGCTCGAGCTGGCGCTGCGCAACGTCTCGTCGGCGGCGGTCGGCGACCTGCAGTTCACGCTCGCCGGGCCGGTGCTCGTCAACGCGCGCGAGTCGTCGTTGTTCGGCGACGTGTCGGTCGCGATCGCGGCGCCGGTCGAGGGCGAGGCGCAGTTCGTCAAGCCGGTGCCGGGCCAGATCCAGGCGCTCGCCGTCGATCCGCGCGCGCTGTCCTTCGCCGGCAGCACCAACCGCTTCTTCGGCGCGTTCCTGTGGCCGAAGGACGACGCCGCGGCGGCCGCGCTGACCCAGTTCGAGGTCGACACGCTGCCGCCGCGCGACAACCTCGACACCCGGACCTACGCCAACACGACGACGCGGGTGCGCTACGGCCTGCGGCTCGCGGTGCCGCAGGAGGGCGCGGCGACGACGATCACCTACGGGATCTACCTCGGGCCGAAGTCCTACCGCGTCTTCGACACCCTGCCCGAACCGGACCGCTTCGCGCCGATCCTCGACGTCGACCTCAACCCGCCGTGCTGCGGCGGCATCACGATCCCGGGCGGCCGGCCGATGGCCAAGGTGCTGCTGTGGCTGCTCGGCGGCTTCTTCGACGTGCTCGGCAACTGGGGCGTCGCGATCATCCTGCTGACGATCCTCGTGCGCGGCGCGATGTCGCCGCTCAACTTCCGCATGCAGAAGACGATGCGGGCCTACGGCGCGAAGATGGCGAAGCTCAAGCCGAAGCTCGACGAGCTGAAGAGGAAGCACGGCGACGACCAGAAGGCCTACCAGCAGGCGATGATCCAGTTCCAGCGCGAGCACAAGATCATGCCGCCGCTCGGCGGCTGCCTGCCGATCGTGCTGACGATGCCGATCTACATCGGCCTGTTCACCGCGCTGCGCACCGCCTACGACCTGCGGCAGCAGCCGTTCGTCGGCTGGATCGACGACCTCAGCACGAGCGACGCGCTGTTCCAGCTCGGCTTCTGGCCCGGGGAGTTCAACCTGCTGCCGCTGCTCTGGATCGGCCTGTTTCTGTTCCTGCAGCTGCGCATGCCGCTGCCGACCGACCCGCAGCAGCGCCAGATGCAGCAGATCATGCGCTACATGCCGGTGATCTTCGGCGTCATGCTCTACAACTACGCATCGGCGCTCTTGCTCTACATGGTGACGTCGATGCTGTGGTCGCTCGTCGAGAGCTCGCTGGTCAAGAAGGTCCTCGGCCCGGTCGACCCGAACGTCGGGGCGATGGCGCCGACGCCGATGTGATCGCCGCGGCCGGTGCGGCCGCGGCCGGTGCCGACCGGCGGCGCGCGGCGGCGGCGTCAGGCCGGCAGCGCGAAGTCGAACTGCAGCGAGCCGTCGCGCTGGCGGCGCACGGTCGCCTGGCCCTTGTGGCCGAGCACGACCGTCTGGGCGAGGAACAGGCCGAGGCCGTGGCTCTTCCCGCGCAAGACGCGCTGCGGATAGAACGGCTCGAAGGTGTTCGGCAGCTGCCACGACGCCAGCGCCTGGCCGCGCGCGACGAGGCGCAGGCGCCGCGCGCCCTCGGGCGTGTCGAGCTCTAGGTGGCTGTGGGCGCCGAGCGCGGCGAGCTCGTCGGCGAACTGCACGATCGCTGCCGCGGCGAGTTCGAGCTGTTCGCGATCGCCCTCGACGACGTGGCTGCCGGACGGCATCGCGACGGTCGCCGCGGGGGCGTCCGGCGCGCGCCTGCCGACCGCGCTCGCGACCAGCGCGGTGAGGTCGACGCGTTCGGTCGGCCGGGTGGCGATCTTCGAGCCTTCACCG
>CALKYL010000225.1 GCA_938003515.1 uncultured bacterium | reverse complement strand
GACTCGCCAGGTGACGAGCCCGCGCAGGCCCAACGACCCGCCCCACAAGAGCAGCCCGGAGCCGACGAGGAACGCGACCACGACGCGCAGCACGATCTGCTCGCCGAACGTCGCGCGCAGCCAGTCGCCGTACGGCAGCCACGGCTCGAGGACGACCACGGCCAGGAGCCCCAGCAGGAAGATCGGGGTCGCCTGTCGGAACAGCGACTCGTAGTGGGCGACGTCCTTCACGGCGGTGGCCTGGTCGAAGCGCCGCGCTCAGCCGAGCACGCGCTTCATCGTCTCGCCGAGGACCGACGGCGTGTCGCAGACGTGCACGCCGGCCTTCTTCATCGCCGCCTTCTTGTCCTGGGCGGTGCCCTTGCCGCCGCTGATGATCGCGCCGGCGTGGCCCATCCGCTTGCCGGGCGGCGCGGTCGCGCCGGCGATGAACCCGACCACGGGCTTGTCGACGTGCTGCTGGATGAAGTCGCACGCCTCCTCCTCGGCGGTGCCGCCGATCTCGCCGATCATGATGATGCCGTCGGTGTCGGGGTCGTCCTGGAACAGCTGCAGGCAATCGATGAAGTCGAGGCCCTTGATCGGGTCGCCGCCGATGCCGATGCACGTCGACTGGCCCATGCCGCACGACGTCACCTGCCAGACCGCCTCGTAGGTCAGCGTGCCGCTGCGGGACACGATGCCGACGCGACCGGGCCGGTGGATGTAGGCCGGCATGATGCCGATCTTGCAGCCCGACTTCTCGCTGACCGGCGTGATGATGCCGGGGCAGTTCGGGCCGATCAGCCGGGTCGCGCGGCCCTTCATGAAGTCCTTGACGAACGCCATGTCCGCCACCGGGATGCCCTCGGTGATCGTCACGACCAGGTCGAGTTCGGCGTCGACGGCCTCGCAGATCGCGTCGGCGGTGAACGCCGCCGGCACGTAGATCATCGACACGGACGCGCCCGTCGCCTCCTTCGCTTCGCGCACGGTGTCGAACACCTTGACGCCCTCGATCGTCTGGCCGCCCTTGCCGGGCGTGACGCCCGCGACGACGCGGGTGCCGTAGGCCAGCGAGTTCTTGCTGTGGAAGAGGCCGGCTTCGCCGGTGAAGCCCTGGCACAGGATCTTGATGTCGCCGTCGATCAGAACGCTCATCTGGATGCTCCTTCGCTCCTGGGGCCGCGCGTCACGAGATCGCCGCGACGATCTTCTCGGCGGCTTCGTCGAGGGACTTCGCCGTCTGCAGGTCGAGTCCCGACTCGTCGAGCAGCTTGCGGCCGAGCTCGACGTTGGTCCCCTCGAGTCGCACGACGAGCGGCACGGACAGCCTGGTCTCCTTGGCGGCGGCGATGACGCCCTCCGCGATCGTGTCGCACTTCATGATGCCGCCGAAGATGTTGACGAGGATGCCCTTCACGTTCTCGTCGGACAGCAGGATCTTGAAGGCGTTGGTGACCTGCGTCTTGTTGGCGCCGCCGCCGACGTCGAGGAAGTTCGCCGGCCTGCCGCCCTTGAGCTGGATGACGTCCATCGTCGCCATCGCGAGGCCGGCGCCGTTGACCATGCAGCCGATGTTGCCCTCGAGCGCGATGTAGTTCAGGTCGAACTTCTTCGCCTCGATCTCCTTCGGATCCTCTTCGTTGAGGTCGCGGAGGTCCTGGACCTCGGAGTGGCGGAACAGCGCGTTGTCGTCGAAGCTCATCTTGGCGTCGAGCGCCTTCACCTCGCCGCCCTTGGTGACGATCATCGGGTTGATCTCGGCGAGCGAGCAGTCGAGCGCCATGAACGCCTCGACGAGGCCCGCGATCAGCCTGGCCCCGGCCTTGGCCTGCGGCCCCACCAGCCCGAGGTGCTTCGCGAGGGCGCGCGCCTGGAAGCCGAGCAGGCCCTTGACCGGGTGCACGCGGTGCCGCGCGATCGCCTGCGGCCTCGTCGCCGCCAGCTCCTCGATGTCGACGCCGCCCTCGGCCGCCGCGATGACGACCGGCGCCTCGGCGGCGCGGTCCATGACGACCGCGACGTACAGCTCGCGGTCGATGTCGGAGCCGGCCTCGACGTAGAGCGTCTGCACGACGCGGCCGGCGGGGCCGGTCTGGTGCGTGACGAGCGTCTTGCCGAGCAGGTCCTGGGCGACGCGTCGGGCCTCGTCGGCCGTGCGCACCAGCTTGACGCCGCCGGCCTTGCCCCGCCCGCCGGCGTGGATCTGCGCCTTGACGACGGCGAGCGGCTCGCCGAGGTCCTTGAACGCCCGGCCGACCTCGTCGACCGTCTTGCATGCGATCCCCCGGCTGACGGGCACGCCGAACTTCGCCAGCAGCTGCTTGGCCTGGTACTCGTGGATGTTCATGGCTTCGCGGGCGGGCACGGTAACGAGCCCCCGCGGCGGAGTCGATCGCGCGTCACGGGTTTCGTCGGCGGCCGGTCCGAAACGCGTTGACCCGCCGGCGCGCACCCGGGAAGGTGCCGGCCATGAAGAAGACGCTCTTGTCCGTCGTCTGTCTCTCCGCCCTGCTCGCCACCGGCTGCTCCGGGTTCCGCGAGGCGAACGGCCACTTCACCGTGCACGCCGAGAGCTTCCGGATCTTCGGATTCGCCATCCCCGGCGACGATCAGGAGGCCGCTGCGAAGCTCGCCGCCGAGAAGTTCCCCAACGCGACGATCTACACCCAGCACTCGACGCCGGCCGACTGGACGTCGTTCTGGGGCGTGCTCGGCAACATCATCGGCTTCCACACGACCGTCGTCAGCGGCAAGAAGTGACGGGCCGGGGAATGTGACCGATCGACCGCCCGGTCGCCGCGGCGACCGGGTACGCGACGACGGCCAGCGGCGCGTGCCGCTGGCCGTCGTCGTCTCGGGGCCACTGCCGCAGCGCCGCCGTCAGCGGATCGCGGGCAGCTCGATCGTCACCGCGGGCACCGGCGCGCCGCCTCCGCCGAACAGCTCCTCGATCTCGCCCACGACGTCGCGCTCGTCGACCGCGACCTCGATCGGATCGCCGTGGAAGGCCATGTCGTTCTCGAGCATGCGCTGGGCGACGTCGAGCCGCTTGCGAACGCCGGCGATGACCTCCTTGGCCTGGCTCAGCGCCGTGCTGTCGAGGTCGAACCGGTCGCTCGCCGCGGCCAGCGCCTCGACCTGCATCTGCTGCGTCTTCAGCGCACGCACCTGGTCCTCGAGCGCCGAGCGCTCGTAGCGCACCGCGGCGAGGCGGTCCTTGGCGGCGTCGACGGCGCTGGCCTGACGGTCGATCAGCGCGCGCTTGGCCTTCAGGATCGCGAGGTTGTTGACGTAGGAGTCCTTGGTGCGCCCGAGGTCGGCCGCGACGCGACGCCTCGCGCCGAAGTCCGCGGCGAGGCGGGCCCCGCCGTGCTCGCCGTCGCGCAGCAGCGCGGCACCGAGCTTGAGCTTCTTCTCCTCGGCGTCGACGACCTGTTCGAGGTGCTGCACGGACTCCTGCAGGTCCTCGAGCTCGACCTCGGCGCGGGCCAGGTCGCGCTTGCAGGTCTCGATCTGGGGGTCGATCTGCCGGATCAGCCCCTCGGCTCGCTTGAGCTCGATCTCGATCGGGATCTGGCCGGCGACGCTCTCGCGCATCGACGAGGCGACCGTGCCGAGGTAGCTGGGGAAGTCGGTGCCGAGGAACAGGAAGCCCGCCCCACCGAGCACCGCACCGCTGAGGAGCATCCACTTGAAGGTCTTGCGAATCATGTCGTCATCCCTGGTAGGAAGGCTGGGAGCACGTCGGCTCCGGCGGCCCCCTGCGGCCGGGCGGGAGGACTATTTCGCGGCGGCGCCGTGTTTCGCGGACGGGCGCGCCGTCGACCTCCGCGCGGGCCTCAGCGCTCGCGACCGCGGATCGCCGCGAAGGTCGAGCGCAGCAGGCGGTCCTTCATGTCCGCCAGGACCGGCTCGCGGGCCGCGTCGTCGCGGGCCTCGAGGTCCTCGACGACGGCGTTGCAGTAAGGACACTGGCTGTCCTTCAGGTGGAACGCCACGAAGTCCGCGGCGCCGCCGGTCAGTCCGCCCTGGAGCCAGCTCTGGAGCACGTGCGGGTGCGGGCACGAGATCCGCTCGCTGCGCCAGACGGACGCGACGGTGAAGGCGAGGCGGGCGTCGGCGTCCCGGGGGTCCTGCGGCGCGCTCATCGCGCCCCCGGCTGCCAGAGACCCAGGAACAGCGAATGGTTCGGGTCGTGCTGCCGCGCCATGCCGCGCAGCCGCTCGATCGCCCGGAACTTGATGCCCGCGACCGCCTTCTCGTCGGCGATGCCGAAGCGGGCCGCGGCGTCCTTGTTGCGGCCGCCGAGCACGAACAGGTACTCGAGCACCATCAGCTTCACGAACTCGCCCTCCGACCACAGCTCGCCGACGTGTTCGCGCAGGATCTTGGCGAGCACCTGGCGCTGGCGCGCCTCGTCCTCTGCGCGCACGACCCGTTCTTTCGGCGGCGGCGACGGATCCGAGGCGAGGTTCTCGAGCCACAGCCGGCTCTTGTCGCCGTCGGCGTCGGCCTTGGGCGGAACGAGCGTCGGCTTGTGCTTGCGGTAGTGGTCGATGACGCGGTTCTTCGCGATACCGAAGAGGAACTGGTCGAGCGTGTAGGCCGGGTCGAAGCCGGAGATGCCGCGCACGGCGCCGAGGAACACGTCCTGCGTCAGGTCCTCGGCGGTCTGGTGGTCCTGGACGAAGCGCTTCACGTAGAAGTAGACGCGCCGGTAGTAGTCCTCCTGCAGGCCCTGCCAGGCCTGCTCGTCCATCGCCTGCAGCCGCGCGACGTCGTGCGCTCGTTCGCTCATGCCGGCGCCGATGATAGCAGGGTGCGCACGGGGCCGCTCACGCCGCAGCGAACAGCGAGACCAGCGTGACGACGACGAGCACGACCAGCGCGAGCACGAGCAGCAGCCCGACCAGCTGCGCCGCGAGCCCGAGGATCCGGAAGGGCAGCTGCAGGAGCCAGGTGACGCCGCGCCCGGCGAAGGCCCCGATCGCGCGCACCGGCACCATGACCGTCCAGATCGTGAACTCGATCAGGACGAACACGAGCCGCACGACGAACGCCATCACGCCCGTCGGCCGCTCACCCTCCTGCCACGGCATGCCGTAGGGGCTGTCGCCGGCGTCGCGCGCCCCGACCGCGGTCGCGGCGGC
>CALKYL010000224.1 GCA_938003515.1 uncultured bacterium | reverse complement strand
TGCCCGAGCCGATGGGGGCCGGCGCGCTCGTCTGCGCGCGCGTCCTCGGCGGCGGCCGCTGCCGCGCTGACGTGGCCGCATTCGGCGAAGTACACCGCGCGCAGCCAGCCGACGAACGCGTCGTCCGGCGCGAGCTGCCGCGCGAGCTCGAGCTGGGTCTCGCCGGCGCGCAGGCCGTGCCACCCGACCGGATCCTCGCGGGACGCGCGCTGCAGGGCCACCATGCCGACGACGGCCCGGGCGCGCGCCGCCCTCGGGTCGATCGCGAGAGCGCGCTCGGCCGCCGCCTCGGCCTCGTCCCAGCGCCGGCGCACGACCGCCTCGACGGCGAGCGCTTCGTGCTCCGCGGTCCGGGCGCGCTGCTCCTCGGTCGGCGCGACCACGGGCAGGTCGGAGGCGCGCGCGGCCTCGGGGCGCGGCGCCACGCCCGCGCACGCCGCGAACACGAGCGGCAGCAGCATCGGCAGCGGCCCGGGACTCGGGCGGGAGTGCGCGGAGGGCATGCGCCCATCATCGTCTGGCCTGCCCGGCGCACCAAGCTACGCTTCCGCCATGGCACGCATCGCCGCCGACATCACGTGGCTCGTCGGGCGCACGCCGCTCGTCGAGCTCGCGCGGCTGGCGCCCCCCGGCGCGCGGCTGGTCGGCAAGCTCGACGCGTGGAACCCGTCCGGCAGCAACAAGGACCGCGCGGTCCTCGGCATGATCCGTCACGCGGAGCGCAGCGGCTTCCTGCGGCCCGGCGGCACCATCGTCGAGTGCAGCGGCGGCGACCTCGGGCTCGCGATCGCGACGCTCGGCCGCCGCCTCGGCTACCGGGTCGTGCTGACCATGCCCGAAGGCGTCGCCGCCGCGCGCCGCGGCCTCCTGACGGCGATGGGCGCCGAGCTCGAACTGACGCCCGACGCCGAGGGCATGCGCGGCGCGATGACCCGGGCCGAACGGCTGACCAGGGAGCTCGCCGGCGCGGTATGCCTGCAGGCGTTCACCAACCGGGCCAACGCCCGGGCCCACGCGGATACGACGGCGCGCGAGATCTGGGAGGACACCGACGGCGCCGTCGACGTCGTGGTCGTGCCGGTCGGCACCGGCGGGACCGCGGCCGGGTGCTCCGAGTTCTTCCGGCCGCTCGGCGTGGAGGTCGTCGGCGTCGAACCTGCGGGCAGCCCGGTGCTGAGCGGCGGCCGGGCCGGCCCGCACGGCATCCCCGGCCTCGGCGCCGGCTTCGTGCCGGACATCCTGACGCCGTCCGATCTCGCCGAGGTGGTCCCCGTCTCCGATCGGGAGGCGATGGCGGCGACCGGCCGGCTCCTGCGCGAGGAGTCGTTGCTGCTCGGTCCGGCGAGCGGCGCGGTCGCGCACGCGGCGATCGCCGTCGCCAGCCGGCCGGAGCGCGCGGGTGCGCTGGTCGTCGCCGTGCTCCCGGACGCGGCGGAACGCAACCTCGAGCAGTGTGCGCCCAGCGGAGCCGGCCGATGAACGACGATCCCCAGCGCCGGGCCGGAGCCCTGCTCGAGAAGGTCGGCGCGCTGCGCACGCAGCTGGGCCGTCAGATCATCGGCCAGGCGCAGCTGGTCGACGACCTCCTGGTCGGGCTGCTGGCGGGCGGACACGTGCTGCTCGAAGGGCTGCCGGGCCTCGGCAAGACGCTGCTCGTGAAGTCGCTCGCCGGCGGCCTCGGCCTCGAGTTCGCGCGGATCCAGTTCACGCCCGACCTGATGCCGAGCGACGTGACCGGCACGCAGGTGCTCGACGAGGACGGCGGCCGGCGGCACTTCCGGTTCCAGCGCGGGCCGATCTTCGCGGGCCTCGTGCTCGCCGACGAGATCAACCGCGCGACCCCCAAGACGCAGTCGGCGCTGCTCGAGGCGATGCAGGAGCACGCGGTGACCGTCGCGGGCACGACCCACGCGCTGCCGCGGCCGTTCCACGTCGTCGCGACGCAGAACCCGATCGAGCTGGAGGGCACGTTCCCGCTGCCGGAGGCGCAGCTCGACCGGTTCGTGTTCCGGCTCGACGTGCGCCCGCCGTCGGCGGACGCGATGGCGGAGATCCTGACGACGACGACCGGCGCTACGGTCGACGAGCCGGGCGCGCGGGTCACCGCGGAAGAACTCCAGGAGCTGCAGCAGCTCGTGCGGCAGGTCCTGTGCGGCAGCCATCTGGTGCGCTTCGTCGCCGAGCTGGTCGTCGCGACGCACCCCGACCATCCCGACAGCGACGAGGAGACCCGCCGCTTCGTGCGCTACGGCGCGAGCGCGCGCGCGGGGCAGGCCATCCTGCTCGGCGCGAAGGCGCGCGCGCTCCTGGCCGGCCGGCCGGCGGTCGCGCAGGAGGACGTGGACGCGTGCCTGTTGCCGGCGCTGCGGCACCGCGTGCTGCTCGGCTTCGAGGCGGACGCGCAGAAGGTGGCCGTGCAGGAGCTGCTGCCGCGCTGGCGAACCGGCGCACAACGGCGAACGCGCTGATCCGTTTCAGTCGAATCCGATTCTTTACGAAACGGCTGACAACCCGACCGAACAGCGGTCGAACGACGCAAAAAACTGGATGCGTCCGGAAAGTTCCGTCCCCTCGTTCGTCTACCAACCTTGCATGGGACGAGTGGTCCCGGCCGCCCGGCTCCGGACTCTGCAAAGGGCAACCGAGCAGAACCGGAGCTGATTCGAGAGGGCAAACTTGAGCGGCCGGGACCCTGCGTGGCCGGCGATTCTGGGAGAGAATCGCCGGCCACTCTTTTTTTGCAACCCCGTGCAAACCCGCACCCCGCGCGAGCCGGGGGCGTCGGCGCGGCCGACCCGGGCTTGCGTCCCGCAGCAAACCCTTGGCCCGACCGAGGGTGTGGCGCATCATCGGCGGCGATGGGCACCGACCCGGATCACCAGTTCCTGCAGCAGGCCGACGCCCCGATGCCGGCGCTGATCGCGAAGCTCGCCGCGGTCGACCCGGACGCACGCGGGGCAGACGCGGCGGCCGGCGTGGTCAAGATGACGTTCGCCGACGGCCGCGTGTGCGTGCTCAACCGGCAATCCGCCGCCCACCAGATCTGGCTGGCCGAGGGCGCCTCGGCGTGGCACTTCACCCGCGACGCCGATTCGGGGAAGTGGATCGACACGAAGGGGCGCGGCGACCTGCACGCCGTCCTGTCCGGGATCCTGACGTCGCGCCTCGGGCGGCCGATCCGGCTCTGACCCGGAGCGCCCGCCGCGTTCACGCCGAGCGCAAAGCGTCCGCGCGCGGGAAGCGCAGCCGGAAGGTGCTGCCGCGGCCCGGGGCGCTGTCGACCTGCACGACGCCGTTGCTCGCGCGCACGAAGCGGGCCACCGCCGTCAGACCGAGGCCCGTGCCCTGCCCGACGGGCTTGGTCGTGAAGTAGGGGTGGAAGATGCGGTCCTGGACCTCCTTCGGCATGCCGCCGCCGGGGTCGGCGGCCTCGGCCCAGACCTGGTTGCGGTCGCTGCCGCACCGCAGCGTGATCGCGCCGTCGCCGTCGATCGCCTGCTTCGCGTTGATCACGAGGTTCCAGAGCGCGTGCGCCATGCCGTGCGGGTTCAGCAGGACCGGCAGGTTCTCCCCGGCCACCTCGCAGGCGGTGCGCACGCAGCCCGGCAACACCATGCGTGCCTGCAGGTGGAACTGCCGCACGATCTCGGCGAGGTTGCACGGCAGGGTCGTGCCCTCGTCGGGGTGCGCCATGCGCATCAGCTGGTCGAGCAGTGGCTGCGACTGATGCAGGGTCTCTTCGATCAGCCGCAGCCGACGCTGCCGTTCGGCGTCGTCGGAGAGCCCGCCGAGCGTCACGTGCCCCTGCAACACCTGGAACGTGTTGCGCAGCTGATGGCACACGAGCCCGGCCAGATCGCCGATCGTCTCGACGCGCAGCGCGTGCCGCAGCAGCTTCTCGCGGTGCCGGAGCGCGCGGCCGGACTCGAAGTTCATGCGGCGCTGCGCCTCGGCCGTCATCAGCGTCACGAACACCAGCCGGTTGAGGATCGCGCCGGCGAGCGCCGACGCGAGGGTCACCGCGGTCAGGCTGATGGAGTGCACCCAGACGTCGGGCAGCTCCGCAATGCCGATCGCCTCGCCGGGCTGCCACCACGCGCCGAGCAGCAGCGCCGTCACCGCGACCAGCGTCAGCGACAGACCGGTGATCACGCCGAGGCACACCGTGGCGAGCAGCGCCAGCACGGGGTGCACGTACCAGGCGGCCGCGAACGCGCCGCGCGGCCAGTTGGCGACGATCGTCAGCGTGAACAGCGCGACGAACAGCCACGTCGCGGCGCGCTGCAGCCGGTGGCGGCGCCAGCCGATCCAGGCCGCGAGGAACGCCGGCGCCGACAGCAGCGACGGCAGGGCCCCCGACCACGGCAGCCGCGGAGACCACAGCCCGTCGGGGACGAAGACCAGGCACGCCGCGCCGTAGAGCGCCGCCGCGACGCAGAGCGCGAGCGAGACCCAGCGGATCAACGCCGACAGGCTCGAGACGACGGGCAGTCGCGTGCTCGTGAGGTAGCCGAACAGCGACTCCTCGGACATGCGGAGCGGCGCGCGCAAGGCGGCCGCATTGTAGGTGGCGTGCCGCGGCGAGCCAGCGCGCCCCTGCGCGCGGAACCTCAGGGCCGCAGCTCCGGCTCCGGCGGTTCGGCGACGACCTCGACCACGGCTCCGCCGCGCGGGTGCGTCAGGCAGAGGCGCCAGGAGTGCAGCAGCACGCGACCGGGGCCGCCGGCGCCGCGCGCCCGGAAGCCGTACTTGCGGTCCCCGACGACGGGGCAGCCGAGCGCCGCCATGTGCACGCGGATCTGGTTGCGGCGGCCGGTCTCGAGGCGGCAGCGGACCAGGCAGCCGCGCTCGCGCCGGGCGAGCGTCTGGTAGTGGGTGACGGCGCGGCGCCCCCCGCGGCGCACCACGCGCACCAGCCCGGCCTCGCCCTCGCTCAGGTTCGCCTCGACGCGGCCCGCAGGGGGCGAAGGCACCGCGGTCAGGAGCGCCAGGTAGTCCCGCTCGACCGCGTGGTCGCGGAAGGCCGCGTCGAGGGCCGCCCGGGTCCCGTCGTCCAGCGCGAACACGAGGCAGCCGGTCGTGTCCTCGTCCAGGCGCGTGCGGGCCTCGGCGGCCGCGCTCGTGCCCGGATGGTCGC
>CALKYL010000223.1 GCA_938003515.1 uncultured bacterium | reverse complement strand
TGTTTTAGTTTCTACTGAATCGTATGGCGGCGGCGATCGACCTGCTCACGACCCTGCACAACCCGCGGCGCCGGGAGATCCTGCGCCTGTGCTGGGATCGCGCGCGGCCGGCCGGCGCGATCCACGCGGCGCTGGGCGACGTCACGTTCGGCGCCGTCTCGCAGCACCTGAAGAAGCTGCGCGAGTGCGGCCTCGTCGACGTCGAGCGGCGCGGCCGCGAGCGGCGCTACCGCGCGCGGCGCGCCGCGCTCGGGCCGCTGCGGCGGTGGCTCGAGGCGAGCTGGGACGACGCGCTGTACCGGCTGAAGCTCGCCGCCGAACTCGAAGCGACCCGCCGCGGCCCGCGGCCGAGACCCGAGGAAGCCCGATGAACGATCTGCCCCACCCGATCGAACGCTCGCTCGTGATCCGCGCCCCGCGCGCGGACGTGTTCCGCTACTTCACCGATCCGGCGCGCTTCGCGCGCTGGTGGGGCGAGGGATCGCGCATCGACGGCCGCGTGGGCGGCGAGGTCCGGATCCGGTATCCGGGCGGCGTCGTCGCGCGTGGCGAGGTGACCGCGCTCGAACCGGACCGCCGCGTCGCGTTCACCTACGGCTACGAGAACTCGCATCCCGAGCTGCCGCCGGGGAGTTCGCTGGTCACGATCGAGCTGCTCGACGATCCCGACGGCACGCGGCTCCGATTCCGGCACGACCTCCCGGACACGAAGATGCGCGACGCCCACGTGCCGGGCTGGCGCTACCACCTCGCCGTGTTCGCGAACGTCGTCGCGAACGAACGCCACGCCGGCGTGGCCGGGACCGTCGACCGCTGGTTCGAGGCATGGGCCGAGACCGACGCGGCCGCGCGCCGGGCGCTGCTCGCCGGCTGCGCGACCGACGACGTCGAGGTTCGCGACGCCCATGCCTGTCTCGTCGGCCGCGACGAGCTGCACGGCCACATCGCGAACACCCACGTGCACCTGCCGGGTCTGGTCATGAAGCGCGCCGGCGACGTGCGCCACTGCCAGGGCACGGCCCTCGTCGCCTGGTCGGCGTCCGGGCCCGACGGCCGGCCGGTGGCGACCGGCACCAGCGTGCTGCGGCTGACGCCGGACGGCCGGATCGCGGCGGCGATCGGCTTCGCCGGCTGACTCCGCCGACGTTTGCGTGCCGGCCGCGGCGTGCGCACCGCGTATGCTCGCCCCGCCGGCATGTTCGACCGTTTCTCCGAGAACGCGAAGCAGGTCATGGCGCGCGCGCGCAAGGCCGCTCTGCGCCAGCGGCACGCGGCGATCGAGCCCGAACACGTGCTGCTCGGCGCGCTCGAGCTGCCGACGTGCAACGCCGTCGTCGCGCTGCGCACGCTGGGCATCGACACCGAGACGCTGCGGCACGCGCTCGACACGCTGATGCCGGCCGGCACCGAGCGCGCCGACGCGGACGCCCAGCTCCCGTTCACGCCGGCGGCCAGGCGCGTGCTCGAGCTGACGCTCGAGAAGGCCGTCGAACGCGGCGACAACCACGTCGGCACGCAGCACCTGCTGCTCGGCATCGTCGCCGAGGGCAAGAACGCGGCCGCCGAAGTGCTCGCGCGCGCCGGCGTCGACGACCAGAAGCTCGCGCTGGCGACAGCCGGCACGCTGTCGACGTCCGCGCGGAGCCGGCTGCGCCTGCTGCTGATCAGCAACTCGACGATGCACGGCGGCGGCTATCTCGAGCACTGCAAGGCCGAGATCCAGGACTTCCTCGGCAAGCCGAAGCGGGTGATGTTCTTGCCGTACGCGCTGCACGACCACGACGCGTACGCAGCGAAGGCGCGCGAGGCGTTCGCGGCGATGTGGCACGAGCTGTCGTCGACGCACGAGCACCGCAACCTGCCGGGCTGCCTCGAGCACGCCGACTGCGTCTTCGTCGGCGGCGGCAACACGTTCCGGCTGCTGAGCGCGCTGCAGCACTACGGTCTGCTGGCGGCGATCCAGGAGCGCGCGCTCGCCGGCATGCCCTACGTCGGCAGCAGCGCCGGCACCAACGTCGCGACGCTGTCGATCCGCACGACCAACGACATGCCGATCGTGCAGCCGCCGTCGTTCATGGCGCTGCGGCTGGTGCCGTTCCAGATCAACCCGCACTACCTCGACCCCGATCCGGGCAGCCGCCACATGGGCGAGACGCGCGAGGAGCGCATCCGCCAGTTCCACGAGGAGCACACCGTGCCGGTGCTCGGCCTGCGCGAGGGCTGCATGCTGCGCGTCGTCGGGGAGCGTATGGAGCTGCGCGGCACGACGAACGCCCGGCTGTTCCGCCGCGACCGGGAGCCGGAGGAGTTCGCGCCGCCGTGTGACCTCTCGTTCCTGCTGCAGGACTGACGGCGGGCGCCCGGCCGCGGGCACGAAGGGTCCGTCCACGCGCGCGGTTGCGGCCGGACGCAGCGCCCGTCCGGAGGCCGTTGCGGCCTCGCGGCACTGCCAGTCCAATGAGGCGATGCATCCCCGCCACCTCGTCTCCCTCTCGCCGCTCGTGGCCCTCGCGCTCTCACCGGCCCTGACGGCGCAGACCGCCTGGTCGCTGCTGACGCCCGCGACCCAGCCGCCGCCGTTCACCGCCCACGCGATGGCCTACCACCTGACGACCGACACGACCGTACTGTTCGGCGGCGTGGCGGGCGGCGTGCGCTCGTCCGACACGTGGCTGTGGAACGGCAGCGACTGGACGCTCGCCAGCCCGGCGACGGTGCCGACCGCGCGCGTCGCGCACTCGATGGAGTTCGACCTCGGCCGCGGCGTCCTGGTCATGTTCGGCGGCCTGTCGGACACCGGCCAGACGCTCGGGGACACGTGGGAGTGGGACGGGGTCGACTGGACCCTGCGCAGCCCGGCCAACTCGCCGTCGCCGCGGTGGGCCTACTGCATGGCCTATCACCCCGTCCGCGGCACCATGATGCTGTTCGGCGGCTTCGCCGGCGGCAACCAGAACGACCTCTGGGAATACGACGGCAACGACTGGTCGCAGATCTTCACGTCGACGAGCCCGTCGCCGCGACGCGCGACCGACATGGCCTGGGACCCCGTCAGCGGCCACATGATCCTGTTCAGCGGCTTCCAGCAGGCCGCCGACACGTGGCAGTTCGACGGCACCGACTGGGTCCAGCTGTCGCCGCCGACGTCGGCGCCGGCGCGCTTCGACCACGCGATGACGACCGACCTGTCGCGCGACCGGATCGTCATGTTCGGCAGGAGCGCGGTCGCGGACACGTGGGAATGGGACGGCGCGACGTGGATCGACCGCACCAACGCGAGCGTGCCCTCGCCCCGCGTCGACACGTACCTCTCGTACGACTGGGTGCGCGAGGAGATCACGATGTTCGGCAGCGTGGCGACCCCGGAGACCTGGCGCTACGCGCCCACCAACCCGGCGTCCTTCACGCCGCAGGGCCTGCCGGGCTGCAACGGCACGAACGGCCAGCCGCCGGTGCTGTCGTCGCAGGACCGCCCGTGGATCGACGAGCCGTTCGAAGTGGACATCGGCCAGCTGCCGACCAACGGCATCGGCCTGATGGTCTCGGGGCTGAGCGACACGACGTCCGCGCTCGGCCCGCTGCCCGTCGACCTCGGGCTGATCGGCATGCCCGGCTGTCCGCTGCAGGTCGACCCGATCCTGATCGACGCGGTGCTCGCGATCGGCACGCAGGCGACCTGGGTGCTGAACATCCCCGACGACCCGACGCTGCTCTCCCAGGTCATCTACAGCCAGTGCGGCGCGCTCGACATCGGCGCGAACGCGGCGGGACTGACGACCGGCAACTACGGCGCAGCGGTCATCGGCGGCAAGTAGCCCGACGGGCCGTGGACGAGGGCGCCGCGATCGCGCACGCTGCTCCGGACCCGAGCCGGAGCAGCCCATGAAGATCCCTCGTTCGTCCGCCGTCACCGCGATCGCCGCGATCGCCACCGCCGCAGCGCTCGCCGTGCCCGCTCCCGCGCAGGGCGCGGGCGACGCGGAGTCGCGCATCACCGCGGACCTGCTGCACGGGCACGTGCGCTTCCTGGGTTCCGATCTGCTGGAAGGCCGCGGCGTCGGCTCGCGCGGCGACCGGCTGGCGCGCGCCTACATCGCGTCGCAGCTGCTCGCGGCCGGCTGCGAGCCCGGCGGCCCGGACGGCTCGTGGGAGCAGCCGGTGCCGATCCTCGGCATCACCGCGAGTGTCGCCACGTCGCTCGCGGCGCGCGGCGCGGACGGAGCCCGGACGTTCGAGGCGCCGACCGACTACACCGCCGTCGCCGGCAACGCCGAGCGCAGCGCCGCGTGGCGCGACGCGGAGCTGGTCTTCGTCGGCTACGGCATCGACGCTCCCGAGCAGTCGTGGGACGACTTCGGGGACTTCGACGTGCGCGGGAAGGTGCTGCTGGTCATGAACAACGACCCGTCGGACGATCCGCAGCGCTTCGCCGGCGACACGCGCCTCTACTACGGCCGCTGGTCCTACAAGTACGAGGAGGCGGCGCGGCGGGGCGCCGTCGGCGCGATCGTGATCCACACGACGCCGTCCGCCGGCTACCCGTTCCAGGTGATCCAGGCGAGCCACGGCCGCGAGAACTTCTGGCTGCCGTTCGAGGCGGGCTCGCCGACGCTGGCGATCCGGTCGTGGTGCTCCGAGGAGGCCGCACGCGAGCTGTGCGCGCTCGGCGGCCACGACCTCGACGCGCTGCGCGCGCGCGCCGAGCGCGGCAACCAGCCGCCGGTGCCGCTCGGCGTGCGCGTCGACCTCGCGATCGACAACGAGGTCCGAGAGCTGTCCTCGGCCAACGTGCTCGGCGTGCTGCCCGGCACCGACCCGGCGCTGCGCGACGAATACGTCGTGCTGACGGCGCACTTCGACCACCTCGGCATCGGCGTCCCGCGCGGGGACGACGCCGTCTACAACGGCGCGGTCGACAACGCGACGGGCTGTGCCGGCCTGCTCGCGCTGGCGAGCGCCGCGGCGCAGCTGCCCGAGCGGCGCCGCAGCATGCTGTTCCTGGCGGTCACCGCCGAGGAGTCCGGCCTGCTCGACTCGCAGTACTACGCGGAGAACCCGACCGTCGACCGCAAGCGGCTGGTCGCGAACGTCAACGTCGACGGGCTCAACGTCTGGGGCCCGACCCGCGACATCGAGTTCATCGGCTACGGCAAGAACAGCCTGACCGACGTCGCCCGCCGGGCCGCCGAGGCGCGCGGCCGCACGATCGAGCCGGACAGCCAGCCGGACCGCGGCTACTTCTACCGCAGCGACCACTTCATCTTCGCGCGCATCGGCGTGCCGGCCGCCTACTTCAAGGCCGGCAACGACTTCGTCGACCAGCCCGAGGGCCGGCGCCGCATGAAGGCGAGCTACACGGCGGTGCACTACCACCAGCCGACCGACGAGCTCGCGCCGTGGTGGAACTTCGACGGCGCGGTGCAGGACCTGCGGGTGCTGTTCGCGTTGCTCGCCGACACGGCCAACGCCGACCGGGCGCCGACGTGGACGCCCGGCGACGAATTCGAGAAGCTGCGCTGAACCGCGCCGTCAGTTGCGGCGGTTCGGCTTCGCGTAGGCCTCGAGGTCGGCCGCGACGGCGGCGATCTCGGCCTCGCCGACCCGCCCGCCGCGGATCCGGCGCAGCATCTCGACGAACCAGGCGCACTCCCACTCGGCGCGCGGGCCGCCGACGTTCTGACCGTCGTGCTCGCCGTCCTGCGCGTTCGAGCTG
>CALKYL010000222.1 GCA_938003515.1 uncultured bacterium | reverse complement strand
TCCAGACTTCCTCGGGCACGGGCCGGAAGCCGCGCCCGCGCAAGGCGAACGGCCGCGCGCCGGAGCCGCCGGCGGGTGCTTGGCGGTTCCCCTTGGCGCTGCGCTACGCCTTCGGCCGTCACGAGGTGCGGCGCCCCGCCGGCCGCCCCGCCGACGTCGAGCGCGCCCGACGCCGCGCCGCGGTCGAGCTGGCGGCGCTCGGCATGCTGCCCGACAGCGACCGCGCGCTGACCGAGCTCGAGCGCCGGCTGGACGACGACCGGTCGGCGGACGCGTTCGCGCAGTTCCTCGAGACCTGGCGCAACGGCGACGAGTCGTTCTACGAAGCGCTCGACCGCACGGCGGGCACCGCGGACAGCGTGTTCTTCTACGACGCGATGCTCGGCGACTTCGTCACCGAGTTCGGGGACCCGAAGCACCCGGACACGGCCGCGCTCGCCCGCAGCCTCGACGCGGCGCACGACGCGCTCCACCAGGCGTTCCTGAGCTACCGCCAGTACCGGGCGTTCCGCGAGGCCGTGGCCCTCGCGCTGCTGCTGCCGCCCGACGTGCCGCTGCCCGAGCGGCTCGCGCGCTACGAAGCCGAAGCCGCCGGCGCCTACTCACTGCGCCAGCAGGTCCTGATGGTGCTCGCCGCGCACGACGACGACCTGTTGGCGGTCGTCGAAGCCGTCCGGCAGCACGCTGCGCCGCTGCCGAGCCCCCTGTGGAGCGCGACGTACGATCCGTACGGCGGCTGGCGCGAGGTCTTCGAGGCGGCGATGCCGCGCATGATCGAGCGCGCGGGCGACACCGACGCGTTCCTGCGGCGCGCCGTCGAAGCGCGCCGGGCCCAGGCCGAGGCGATCCGCGAGGCCGCCCGGGCCGTGCTCGGGCCGGAGCTGTGGCGCGCGGGGCCCTGAGCTACGGACCTCAGGGGTCGCGCGTCAGGGATTTCGCTGGGCGGCGATGCCGACGAACGAGCCGCGCGACGTCGCAACCACCTGATCACCCGCAGGCGTCGTCTGGTAGATCGCGACCTGCAGGAACACCGGCAGGCCTTCGTACGCCCCCGCCAGCGGCACCTGGACGGTCTCGGTCTCGTTGGTCGTGCTGAACAGGACCTGGCCGAGAGTGACGACGCCGTAGCGCGGGAACACCCCCGCCGGATCGAAGCCCACGGTGGAGTTGACGTCGCCGAACACGGCGATGTCGATGACGCCGACCTGCAGGTTCGCCGACGCCGGCTGCAGGTTCGACACCGTCAGCTCTACCGTCGTGTCCAACTGGGGCACGGCGATCAACGGCGGCATGATCGGCGTGGCGGGCCGCGTCACCCGCGGCGGGCCCGCCCGGAGGCTCAGCCGCGGAATCGTCGGGTGGTTGACGCTGGCCACGCCCCGGCCGAAGCGGTGCAGATGGGCGGCCTCCACGCGCACGAGGAACAGTCCCGAGGCCTGATCGGAGACGTAGACGACGCCCGAGTCCTGCTTGAAGTAGACCGACCACGCCCCGAACCAACCCGACCCGAGGCACGGCGAGGGGCCGGCGCACGCGCCCGGCGCGCACGTCCGCAGCGACGCGAGCGCCGCGTTCGGATTCAGGCAGTCCGGCCGCAGATCCACGACCTGGAGACCCGACTCCCAACCCGCGGCGTAGCCGGTCAGGCCGAGCCCCTCGGTCGTGTGGCACAGCCATGAACCCGTGCCGTACTCGAGCCGCGGCAGCGCCCGGTGATACGGCTGCACCGTCGCGCGCGGCGTGCCCACCGTGTTGTTCGCGCCGTACGGGAAGCCGCTGAGTTCGTAGACGTCGACCGAGGCGTCGGAGTACGAGTTGTAGAGGCGGCTCGCGGTCGGATCGACCCAGACGCTGTGCGTGCTGGTCAGCGGCTGGAACGCCGCCCACGACAGCGGCTGGTACGGAAACGGGAACGCGCCGCTCCCGTTGCGCACGAGGTTGCTGACGTCGAGGATCGTGACGTAGTCGGCCGCCGGCGTGTATGCCGACACCGCGAGTCGCCTCGAAACGCCGTCGCGGAACAGGTGCACGTCGAACGACGACGAGGTCATCGGTGGACCGCTCGCGCCGCCGCCCGTCCACTGCCAGATCGAGGGCGGCATGGAGCCGGCGACCAGGTAGGCCTCGAGGTCGTACGCGTGCATCTTCGTGCCGCCGACGCCGGCGACGAACAGGATGCCCTGCTCGGCGTCGACGAGCATCCTCGGCGCGACCTGCACGGACCCGGGAGGCAGCGGGTTCGGGAACACGATGTCCGCGAGCCGGTTGACCTGGAAGCTGGTTCCGGCAGGCGTTACCTCGAACACCCGCAGATACGGGCGCCAGAGGTTGCTCTCGACCACCAGCGCCCCGTTCGCGGTCGCGTACGCGACGACGCCGCGGTGGTCGGTGCGCAGCGCGCAGGCGACGAGCCCGGGGTCCTCCGGCTGGAACGACGAGAAGAACGGCGGCAGCGGTTGGCCGGGGATCGTCGACGAGAGGTCGTGCGCGTCGACGATCGCGAGGCCGTTGCTGGCGCCGATCACCGCGAACTCGCGGCCGGTCACCGGCATCGCGAACCCGTGCACCAACGAGTAGGGCGCCAAGGCGCCGCTGACCTGGACGTGCGCCAACAGGCTCGCATGGCTGCACGCGGCGCCGGACACGCAGGCGTTGACGCTGCTCAGCATCAGGTCGTTGACAGCGCAGCTGGTGGGGTCGGTCTGCGCCGGCGCCAGCGCCGACAGGACGACACACGACACTCCGAGAGAAAGGGATCTCATGTCTGGCGCTCCTGATGGGCCCTCGTCGGGCCCGTTCTGGTCATCGGGCGATCAGATGCACGCCCGCCTCCAGCGCGAACTCGCGGAGGAAGGCGTGCACCAGCAGGTCGACGTGAAGCTGCTGATCGGGGTTCGCCGGCGGTGCGACCCATGGCTGCAGCCACCCCGGCGGTGCGGACGGCACGTACTGCTGCTCGAGCGCCGCGATCATCGCCCACCACTGGGCCGATCCGGCCTCCGACTCGTTGCGGAGGTCGATCAGTTGCTGTGAGTAGACGGCGTAGCCGGGCAGGGTCGAGGTCGGCCAGGCCCAGGGGTTGCCGTTCTGCGTAGACGTGTGCCACGGCCACGCGCCGAGGTCCACGAGCGACCGCAGCAGCGCCGACACGTCGAGGTACTGCTGCCAGGACCACACACCCGGCACGCTGTAGATCCAGGACAGCGCCGGCGACATCAAGTTGTCCTGCGTGAGCTCGTCGTCGAACGCGACCAGCGGACCGGGCGGCACGTAGTGCGGGTCCGTCGGCGACTTCTCGACGGGCCACGGGATGCCGCCCTGACCGAACAGGCCCGACCCGACGCCGTGGCTGATGGCGAGGTTCACGAACTCCTGCACGACGCCGAGATCACGCACCTCGCCGTCGAAGTAGAACATGCCCTGCTCCGACGAGAAGGGCATGTTGCCGGTGATCGCCGGGACCACCGTGTTGTCCCGATACCCGATCGAGAACTGCCACGGCATCAAGCCGACGCCCGGCGGCCCCGTGGTTCCGTAGCGCGGCACCGTCGCGCAGTAGTCGACCACGTCTTCGTAGCCGTATCCGAAGCCCGGGTGCCCGATCTCGGTCAGGATGCACGGCTTGCCGTAGGGCACCGGATACGCGCTGTAGCCGGCGATGAAGGACGCGTCGTAGAGGTGCGAGGCGAGCGCGCCGAGCCGATGGTTGTAGACGTGCAGGCTGATGACGTCGCAGGCAGGGTGCGTGGCGAGCCGCACGGACTCGGGCACCTGGTCGCTGACGACCCAGCCCCACGTCGTCGTGTCGTTCGGCGCGTAGAACTTGATCGTCTCCAACGACGCCTCGATCCACGTGACCACGTCGCCGCAGCGCGCCTCGTTCATCACGTCCCACATCAGCAAGGCCTGCGAGTAGTTCTGCACCGGATCGTGGAAGACGCCGACGCACTCCTCGATGTAGCGCCCCGCGAGCGTCAGCTCGAAGGGCAGGTCCTCGGCGAGGATCTGGCTGAGGACGGGCTCGCCGGGGTTGCGGTGCCAGTACGAGATGTTGCTGACGCCGCCCGGGGAGGAACCCGCGGGGACGTCGCCGACGGGGTCGCTGTAGTCGGGGTGCAGCGAGCAGACCGGAGCGTCGTTCGGGTGCACCGCGACGCCGTCCCAGAGCACCGGCATCACGTAGATCCCGCGAGCGTGGCAGAGCGACACGAAGTGCCGGAAGCGGTTGACGAACGCGTTGCCGGTCGTGCCCACCGGCGGGTTGTTCCGATAGTGGAGCCAGGCCGGATAGGACAAGAACACGCGCACCGCGTTGAGTCCGGTCCGCTTCACCCAGTCGAGCTGCTGCGCGACCTCGAGCGACGTCGTGCCGTTCTCGTCGTAGAACTTCCACATCGCCGTCGGCGACGCGACCCCGTAGTACGGGAACGGCGCGAACGGATCGCCGATGTAGCCGTTCAGGCTCGGGTAGTTCGGCACGAAGTTGACGCCCCGGAGCCGTTCGTAGTCGGGCCCGAGGTTCTCGAAGACCTGGGCCGAAGCCACACCCGCCACGAGCACGGCGATCGCCGCGCCGCGAATCAGCATGCGAGGAACCATCGAACTCCTCGAGCGCTCAAGCGGCGGGCGCTCCTTCGCCGTCGACCCAGCGTGCCACGCCGAACGCCCGGGCGTCAAGTCGCGACAGCCCGCGGCGACAGACCGGTCGCGAAGGCCTCATCGGCAGGGGCGGCGTTGGCTCCGTGTCGCCGCGCGAGGTCGCGACGCTCTCGAGCTGTGCTCGGCCGAGGGTTCGCCAGCGATCGGCGAAGTGCCCGAAGTCCGTCAGGACGCGAGAGATGAAGACTGGTCGGGGCGAGAGGATTTGAACCTCCGACCTTTGCGTCCCGAACGCAACGCTCTACCAAGCTGAGCCACGCCCCGACCGACGCTCCGCGACCCTCGGGGGCGCGAAACGAGCGCAGGAAGCTAGCCAGCCGGCCGGCCGGGGGCAAGCGCGCGGGCGGGACCCCGAGCCACCGCCGCCCCCGCCGCGCACCGGGCTGTTCGGGTGCGTGCCCGCGGAGCGTTCGCTAAGGTCGCCGCCGGCGCGCGCCAGCGCCGATCGCCCGGACCTGCCGCCCGCCGCCCCCGACCCCGCCATGCGCCTCCACCTGCTGACCCCCGAGATCCGTGAGCTGCTCGCCGAGGGCCGCCACCGAGACCTCGTCGAGGTGCTGCAGGACATGCACCCGTCCGACGCGGCGACGATCCTGTCGGCGCTCGAGGTCGACGAGATCGCCACCGTGCTGGCGCACCTGCCGACCGACTTCGAGCGCGACGTGTTCGGCTACTTCGAGCCCGAGGTCCAGGAGCAGTACGTCGACGGCGCCGGCCGCGACCGCGTGCAGGCGGTGCTGCAGGCGATGCTCAGCGACGACCGGGCGGAGTTCCTCGAACGGCTCGACGAACGGGTGCGCAAGCAGCTCGTGCCGATGCTGCCGCGCGCGGCGCGCGAGGACCTGCTGCGACGCGGCACGTTCCGCGAGGATCAGGTCGGGTCGTTCCTCAGCACCGACTACGCGGTGCTCAACCCGCAGTCGACCGCGCGCAGCGCGATCGACCAGCTGCGGCGGCAGGCGCCGAGCAAGGAGACGATCTACTACAGCTACGTCGTCGACCGCGCCGGCAAGCTGGTCGGCTTCGTGTCGCTGCGGGACCTGATCCTCGCGACCGAGACGCAGACCGTCGGCGAGATCATGAAGACCGACCTGGTCTCGATCTCGGCCGAGGCCGACCAGGAGGAGGCGGCGCGCATGATCCGCGACTACGACCTGCTGGCGCTGCCGGTCGTCGACTCCGCGCACCACCTGGTCGGCATCGTCACCCACGACGACGCGGTCGACATCGTCGAGGAGGAGGCCCAGGAGGACTTCGAGAAGATGGCCGGCGTCACCGGCCACGGCGTCGAGCCGGGCGACTACGACTACATGGACGAACCGGTGCTCCGGCAGCTGCGCCGGCGCGCGCCGGTGATCTGCCTGCTGGCGGTGTTCTGGGTCACGACGTCGGCGGTGATCAGCGCCTTCGAACAGACGCTCGAACAGATGGTCCTGCTGACCGCGCTGCTGCCGATGGTCATGGCGACCGGCGGCATGGTGGGAACCCAGGCGAGCGCGCTCGTCATCCGTGCCTTGACGGCCGGCGACGTCGGCAAGGCGACGCTCGCGCGCGTGCTGTGGAAGGAGGTCCGCGTCGCCGGGCTGCTCGCGCTGCTGCTCGGCACGATCGCGTTCCTCAACACGATCCTCGTCAGCCGCACGCGCGAGACCCCGGATCCGCTCGACGCCGTCACGGCGGCCGGCACCGCGATCGGCGCCGCGATGGTCGGGCACGTGCTGACGGCCGCGCTGCTCGGCGCGCTGACGCCGCTCGTAGTCGAGCGGCTGCGCGGCGACCCGGCGATGATCAGCACGCCGGCCGTGACCGCGATCGCCGACCTGACGGGCGCGGCGATCTACCTCGGCATGGTCACGCTGATGCTGTGAGCTGCCGCGGCGCGATGCAGGCGACGAGGCCCTCGTGCACCGTCACGACGCACTGCGCGAACTCGACCCGCGTGCTCTCGCCGACGGTCTCGATGCGTTCGGGGCGGCCGAGCTCGCCGAGCGCGTCCTCGATGGGGCCGCCGACCAGGTGCCGGAACCGGCACGGCCGGCCCGACGGCGCGATGCCCGGCCGCATCGCGGCGACGACCCCGTCGACCAGCTCGATCGCGCTGCGCAGCGGCCGGCCGTTCGCGTCGGGGTAGTCGAGGCGCAGCACGGCGCCGTCCTGGCTGCATCCGAGCGGCGCGCCGAAGCGTTCGCAGACGGCGGCGAAGTCGGCGCCGACGAGGGTCTCCAGGGCATCGGTCATCACATCCCTCACGTGGCTACAGGAGAGCGCGCGAACGTGAAGGAAGCGCGACGGGCCGGAGAACTCCCGGCACGGGGCGCCGCCGCGTCGCCGCGACTCGGCCGCTTCGACCGGGCGCGGCGGGGCGCTATTCCCGTGCACGGACCGTCGGCGCGGTCGGCCGCCGGCCGGGCCATCCGCCCGGCCGGTCCGCGGTCACTTGACCGTGTGCACGGTGCGCACGTCGTTGTCTTCGCCGACGCCGTGGCAGATCGCGCAGGCTTCGCCGCCCGCGCGGCTCGTGTTGGCGTCGATGTGGGCCTGTTCGGCCGGCGCGTCGTGGCACGAACCGCAGGCCGCGCGCCAGCTGCGCGTCGGCATCGTCGCCATCGGGTGGTTGCGGTCGGCCGGCTCGACCCAGGCCTTCGAGTCCGGGCCGTGGCACGACGCGCAGTTGCTCGTCTCGCCCGGCATGAACGGGAAGCCGACGTTCTCGTAGCTGTGGCCGTTGCCGCCGAAACCGGTGACGACGTAGTTCTCACCCGCGTCGAGCTGCTTGCCGTGGTGGATCTTGTGCAGCATGGTGCGGAAGTCGATCGTCACCCCGGGCGTCGCCGGGCCGTTCGGGTAGACGTAGTTCGCCGCGTCCTCGGCGCCGGCGACGCCGTGGCACGCGAGGCAGGTCTCGTAGCCGCGCCGGCCGCCGCCGTGGAACTGGATGTCCGTGTGGCAGCGGTAGCAGCCTTCGGCGCTGTCGATGCGCGCCACGATCTCGGTCTGCGTCGCCGAGCCGAACAGGACCGGAACGACCAGCGGGTCGGACGGGTAGTTGTAGCTCGTGGACTGCGTCGACCCGCCGATCGAGATCGTGCGGGTGAGGCCGCGACGGCCCCAGATCGAGAAGTTGTAGGTGCCGGACAGGACCGGCAGACCGACCCAGTCGCCCCAGCTCTGGCCGAGGTCGGGGGACTCGTTGTAGGTGCCCGGATAGTGCGACGGCACCTGGAAG
>CALKYL010000221.1 GCA_938003515.1 uncultured bacterium | reverse complement strand
ACTTCGACTTCGGCCCCCGCTACATCATCCCGAAGCCGTTCGACTCGCGCGTGCTGCTCTACGTCGCTCCGGCGGTGGCGCAGGCGGCGATGGAGAGCGGCGTCGCGCGCAAGCCCATCGACCTGCTCGCCTACGAGCACAAGCTCGAGCTCACGGTCCGCGACCTCGCCAACCTCTAGCCGGCGCGCGCCGTGCAGAAGCGCGCGCGCCACGCCCGACCCTCGAACCGAAGACGACCCCCCACGCATGACGACAGCCACGCCCCTCCTCGACAACGCGCTCGCGAGCCCGACGGCACCGCCCCCGCGCGAGGGCGCGCATCCGTCGGCCGCCATCTACGAAGACGCGCTCGAGCTCGGGCGCGAGCTCCAGGAGCGGCCGACGCGCGGCGGCGGCACCGACCGCGTGCGCGTGCAGCACTCGAAGCAGCGCATGACCGTGTTCGAGCGGCTGCGCGTGCTGACGAAGAGCGAGCCGAACCTGCTGTGGACGAACTGGGGGCCGGGCCTCGACGGCGCGTCCATCGTGACCGGCATCCTCGACATCGGCGGGCGCGACGTCGCCGTCTACGGCCACGACTTCACGCTGCGCGCGGGCTCGATGGACGCGACCAACGGCGCGAAGCTCGCGCGCCTGATCTACATGGCGGGCGAGAAGGGCATCCCGCTGATCGGCATGAACGACTCGGCGGGCGCGTTCGTGCCGGCCGGCGTCGGCGGCCTCGACGGCTACTCGGAGGCGTTCACCGCGTTGCGCCGCATCTCGGGCCTCGTGCCGAGCATCAGCCTGATGTTCGGGTACAACGCGGGCGGCGGTGCGTACCTGCCGCGCCAGGGCTCGTTCATGATCCAGTGCGACGACACGTTCATCGGGCTCACCGGCCCGGGCGTCGTCAAGAGTGCGCTCGGCGAGGACGTGACCGCCGACCAGCTCGGCGGCCCGGGCGTGCACGGCATGAACGGCGTCTGCGACATCACGACCAACGACGAGCTCGCGTCGCTGCGCACGGCCATCCGCCTGCTCTCGTACCTGCCCGACAACAACCACTCGAGCGCGCCCTTCGTCGAGACCAGCGACCCGGTGGACCGCTTCGTCGTCGAGGAGGACATCCTGTTCCGGCGCACGTTCGACTCGCCCGCCGGGATGAACGCGCCGCTCGACATCACGCTCTTCATCCAGAACATCTGCGACCACGGCGAGTACTTCGAGCTGCAGCCCGCGCGCGCGCGCAACATGATCACGGCGTTCGGCCGCATCGGCGGACACGTCGTCGGCTTCGTCGCGAACAACTCGGCGGTGGCGTCGGGCCAGATCGACGTGGACGCCGCGCGCAAGGCGACGCGCTTCATCCGCTTCTGCAACGTCTACAACGTCCCGCTGATCTTCCTCGAGGACACGACCGGCTTCCTGCCCGGCACCGACCAGGAGAGCCGCGGCATCATCCTCGAGGGCCGGCGCCTGCTCGACGCGATCATCGACGTGCGCGTGCCGTCGATGACGCTGATCATCCGCAACGCCTTCGGCGGCGCCTACGCGGCCTACAACAGCCACTTCACCGGTGCCGATCGCGTGTTCGCGATGCCGCACGCGCGCATCGCCGTGATGGGCCCGGGCGGCGGCACCGAGTTCGTGTTCAAGCAGGAGCTGCGCGACGTGGACGCGGCCTACAAGGCCGCGATCAAGGAAGGCAAGACGCCGGCCGAGGCGGGCAGGAAGCGCGACGAGGCGCTCGCGGCAATCCGCGACCGCTACGAGCGCGAGCTGATGAACCCGAAGGAGGCGCTGTCGCTCGGCTCGGTGTCGAGCCTCGTGATGCCGGGGACGAGCCGCCGGGTGCTGGCCGAGAACCTCGACTTCCTGGTGCGCCACTACACGCCCGCGCCGATGGCCGGCCCCCAGCGGGAGTTCGAATAACATGCGTGATCGCGACCTCCGTCCCGGCCGGTTCCACGAGGCGAAGAGCGAATGGGTTCGCTCGTTCGCGCTCGACGACATGAAGGTGCTCGTCGTGTGCCGCGGCCCCGTGCGGCTCGAGGCCTTCCAGGTCTTCGACGCGGCCGGCATCGGCGAGTACGGCATGCTGCTCTCGGAGAAGGACTCCGTCGTCTACCCGCGCTGCCTCGCGCCCGAGCTGCGCAGCTTCCGCTTTCCGCACAACGTGCACCGCGTCCAGGACTACATGGGCGTCGGCCAGGAGCAGAAGCTCGAGCGCATCGACGAGATCGTCGGCATCGCGGTCGACCACGGCTACACGCACCTGTTCGCGGGCTACGGCTTCATGGCCGAGGACGCGGAGTTCGTCGAGGCGATCGAGCAGGCGGGCCTCGGCTTCATGGGGCCGTCCTCGGCCGTGATCCGCAAGGCGGGCGCGAAGGACGAGGCGAAGAAGCTCGCGCGCGCGCTCGGCAACGCCGTGATCCCGGGCGTGGACGACATCTCGGCGCGCGCGCTCGCGCGCAAGGCGCCCGACCGCAAGGCGCTCGAGAAGCTCGCGAAGGACCGCAAGCTCGGCGGCTTCGCCTGGGACGACGCGCGCTCGCTCGCCGAGAACGCCGAGGCGCTACTGCAGGCGGGCTACGCGAAGTCCACGGAGCTCGTGACGATCGCCGAGCTGCAGGAAGAGGCGAAGGCGATCGCGGCGGAGATGTGGCGCGACTACCCGAGCAACCGCATCCGCTTCAAGCACATCGGCGGCGGCGGCGGCAAGGGACAGCGCGTCGTCGGCAAGCCCGAGCAGGTGGCCAACGCGGTGCGCGAGGTGCTCGCCGAGAGCAAGGTGGTCGAGCCCGGCTCGAACCGGAACTTCCTCGTCGAGCTCAACCTCGAGAGCACGCGGCACAACGAGATCCAGCTCATCGGCAACGGCGACTGGTGCCTGTCGATGGGCGGCCGCGACTGCTCCGTGCAGATGCACGAGCAGAAGCTGATCGAGGTGTCGCTGACGAAGGAGCTGCTCGAGACCGAGATCGAGCGCGCCGAGGGCAAGGCGCGCGAGATCCTGCGCGGCGACGTCGAGACGCTCGCGCGCATGGAGGGCGAGGGCGAGCTCTTCGGCGAGGCGACGAAGCTCGACAGCGTCTCGACCTTCGAGTGCATCGTCGAGGGCTTCAACCACTTCTTCATGGAGATGAACACGCGCATCCAGGTGGAGCACGGCGTCACCGAGCTCGCCTACCGGCTCAAGTTCACGCACCCCGACGACCCGGTCGAGTGCTTCTACGTGGACGAGCTGATCGAGGCGATGGCGCTGCTCGCGAAGCACGGGAAGCGACTGCCGAAGCCCGAGCGCGTCGTGCGCTCGACGTCGGGCCTCGAGATCCGCATCAACGCGACGAACGCGGCGCTGCAGCCGCACGCGGGCGGCGTGATCCGCAGCTGGTCGAAGCCGATCGAGGGCGAGATCCGCTTCGACCAGGGCATCGGCATCCGCAACCCCGATACCGACTCGTTCATCTGGTACAACCTCGCCGGCGCCTACGACAGCAACATCGCGCTGCTGCTGTGCGACGGCGAGAACCGCCATCAGAACTACGAGCGAATGGCCGAGATCCTGCGCCGCACCGAGCTTCGCGGCGACGACCTGCAGACGAACCTGCCCGTGCACTACGGGCTGATCCAGTGGTTCCTCGGCAAGGGCGTGATGGCCGAGCCGAACACGCGCTTCATGACGTCGTACCTGGCCGGCGTGGGCGCCTTGCAGCAGGTCGTCAACGACGTGGACGTCGAGGCGGCCCTCGGCGCGCTGCTCGCGCGCGCGAAGGGCAGGGA
>CALKYL010000220.1 GCA_938003515.1 uncultured bacterium | reverse complement strand
CTGCCGCACGGCACGAGCTCGGCGCCGCCGAGCTCCGCGGCGAAGCGCTCCATCCACGCCGGCGTGTGGCTCCGGCTCGCGGCGAGGCGCAGCGGCCGGTCGCGCACCGGCCCCCGATCCGCGGCGAGCTGCCGGGGCCATTCGCCGGCGCTGCCGAGCACGCGCACGCCGCCGGCGTCCTGCCCGCCCGCCAGGGCGACGAGCACGCGGTCGATCGCCGGCAGGGCCACGACCCCGAGCGCCGGCCGTTCGTCGACGGCGAGGCCCACGTGCACGGCCCAGTCGTGCCGGCCGGTCGCGTATTCCTTCGTGCCGTCGAGGGGATCGACGATCCAGGTCACGCGGCGGTGCAGCCGTTCGGCGTCGTCCTTGGTCTCCTCCGACAGCACGCCGTCGTCCGGGTGCCGTCCGAACAGGGCGCCGAGCAGGTAGCCGTCCGCGGCCTGGTCGCCGACGTCGCCGAGCACGCCGGCGTCCGGCCAGCGGCCGCTGGCGCGCAGGACCGAGAGGCGCCGGCCGGCTTCGCGCGCGATCGACGTGGCGAAGGCAGCGCGGGAATCGAGGTCGCGGGCGTCGAGCATGCGGGCGGTCAGGCGGGAACGAACGGGAAGACGAGCGGCGTCAGCGCGACGGTGACGACGCCGACCAGCGCCGTCAAGGGCAGTCCCGCCCGCACGAAGTCGCCGAAGCGATAACCGCCCGGGCCGTAGACCATCAGGTTGGTCTGGTAGCCGATCGGCGTCGCGAAGCAGGCCGACCCCCCCATCATGACGGCGACCAGGAACGGGCGCGAGTCGACGCCCGCTCCGGCCGCGGTCGCGGTCGCGACCGAGAACATCAACGCGACGGCCGCGGCGTTGGAGATCGCCGACGTCAACAGCGCCGTCGCCGCGAACACCGCGCCGAGCTGGATCCAGGGGCCGGAGAACGCGCCGACGAGGCCCTCCGCGAGCAGGGCCGCCGCGCCCGAGCGCTCCATCGCGGCGCCGACGCCGAGCGACGCGCCGACCACGACCAGCACGCTCCAGTCGATCGCCCGCCGGGCGCCCATCACCGTGCAGCACCGGGTCGTGACCATCACCGCCGCGGCCAAGAGCGCCGCGACCGGCATCGGGTAGAGCCCGGTCGTGACCGCCGCCACCATCGCCGCGAGCACGGCGAGCGCGAGGGGCGCGCGTTCGTGCGTTCGCGGCGTCGAGTCCTCGAGCGACCGCACCAGCAGGAAGTCTCCGGAGCGGCCGGCGCGCTCGTCGAAGTCGCGGTCCGCCTCGACGAGCAGCAGATCGCCCGCGTGCAGCAGGATGTCGCCGACCTTGCCGCGCACGCGCGCCCCGTTGCGCGCGACCGCGATCACGGCGCCGTGGAACCGGTTGCGGAACGCGGCACCCCTTACCGAGGCACCGGCGAGCACCGACGACGGCGCGACGACGGCCTCGAACAGGCGGCGCCGATGGCGCGGCGAGTCGAGTTTGAACACCTGGTCGGTCGCGACCACCAGCCCGCGCGTGCGCACCAGATCGCGGATCGAGTCGACCACGCCGGCGAACAGGAGCCGGTCGCCGGCGCGCAGCACCTGCTCGGGGCCGACCGGTGCCAGGAGGTCGCCGCCGCGTTCGATCTGGATCAGGAACCCTCCGGGCAGGTGCCGGAGCCCGGCCTCGTCGACCGTGCGATCGGACAGCGGACTGCCGTCCGGGATCAGCAGCTCGAGCGTGTATTCGCGCGGGTCCGCCAGCGAGTGCGCGGCGGCCGCGCGGTCCGGCAGGAGCGCCGGGCCGAACCAGACGAGCAGCAGCCCCCCGGCGACCGTCGCCGGGAGCCCGATCCACGTGATGTCGAACATCCCGAACGGCGGCAGGCCCTCGTGCGCCAGCACGAGGCCGGCGACGACGAGGTTCGTGCTCGTGCCGATCAGGGCGCACGTGCCGCCGAGGATCCCCGCGTAGCTGAGCGGCAGCAGCAGCCGGGACGGCGCGATGCCGAGACGCTTCGCCCAGTCCTGCACCGCCGGGATCATCATCGCGACGACCGGCGTGTTGTTGAGGAACACGCTCAGGCCGGCGACCGGCGCGACCACGCGCATCAGCGCCGCCCGCTCGCCGCGCGGCCTGCCGAGCAGGCCCGACGCGATCCAGTCGATGGCGCCGGTGTCGCGCAGGCCCGCGACGACCACGAACAACGCGGCGATGGTCAGCAACCCAGGGTTCGCGAAGCCGGCGAGCGCTTCGTCGACGCCGAGCACGCCGATCCGCCACCCATCCGGACCCGGAACGGGCGCGGCGAGCAGCACCGTCAGCGCCGCGACGAACACGGCGTCCGGCGCCACGCGCGTCGTCGCGAGCACGACCAGCGCGGCGAGGAGCACGCACAGGACCACCGCGATCGAGACGGTCATCGGGTCCCGGGCCGCGGTCAGACGCGGGCCGGCTCCTTCGCGGCGGCGCGAGCGCGTGGCGGCGCGGGCGGC
>CALKYL010000219.1 GCA_938003515.1 uncultured bacterium | reverse complement strand
CTGCTGCGGCCGTTGCCAGCGCTTGTTCTGCCGCTTGCAGCTCAACTTGCGTCGCCGGCCGGGCCGCCAGGACCGGTGGGTCCTTCTCGGGGGGCTTCTCGTCGCTCCCTGCGAGCACGGCCGGCAGCGCGTCGTCGATCGGCAGCGGCTCCGGCGCCTTCGCCGTCACGACAGCGGCCGCCGGCCTTCGATCGCGTCGGCGAGGATCGACGCGCTGACCTGGGCGATCGACGCGCCGGCCGGGAGGCCGCGCGCGAGCCGGGTCAGGCGGGCGCCGGACGAGGTCAGCCGTTCGGCGAGCAGGCGCGCGGTGCCTTCGCCCTCGAGGTCGGGGTTGGTCGCGAGGCAGACCTCGCGGAAGCCGCCCTCCGCGACGCGGGCGACCAGCCGGTCGATCGTCAGGTCCTCCGGACGGATGCCCTCGAGCTGCGACAGCCGCCCCTGGAGCACGTGGTAGAGGCCGCGGTAGCCGACGTCCTCGAAGCGCGCGACCTCGCGCGGGTCCTCGACGACGAGCAGCATCTCGCGGTCGCGCGTCTCGTCGGCGCAGATGCCGCACGGGTCCGACGCGTCGAGCTGGCAGCAGACCGAACAGCTCTTGACCGCGTCGCGCACCGCCTCGATCGCGCGCGCGAGCTCGAGGGCCTCCTGGCGCTCGACGCGCAGCAGGTGGAACGCGAGCCGCTCGGCCGTCTTGGGCCCGATGCCGGGCAGCCGGCTCAGCAGCCGGATCAGCTGCTCGATGGTGCGGTCGCGACTCGCCATGCGGAGCCTCGTGCCGCGACCCGCGGCTAGAAGCCGAGGCCGGGCAGGTTCATGCCGCCGGTCACCTTGGCGGTCTCCTTGTCGCGCAGCTCCTTCGCCGCCTGCAGCGACTGCCGGACCGCCGTAGTCACCAGATAATAGAGCGTATCGAAGTCATCCGGGTCGACAGCGGCGGAGTCGATCTTGATCGCCTGCAGCTCCTGGTTGCCGTTGACGTAGGCCTTGACGACCCCGCCGCCCGACGTGCCCTCGAGCACGCGCTCGCCGAGCGAGCGGAGGGTGTCCTGCATGCGCCGCTGCATGTCCTGGGCCTGCTTGAGCAGGCTCTGCATGTCGCCGAATCCGGATGCCATGCGCGCATCATGCCGGGGCCGGCGGGCGAGCGCCACGGGGGCGCGCGTTCACGGACGGATGACGGCTTCGAGGCCGGCGCTGCTCGCCCACAGCTGGACGCCGCAGGCGTCCAGCCACAGCGCCTGCGCGAACAACGACAGCCCGACGAACGCCGGGCCCGGCGGCAGCGGCAGCCCGTGCCGCGTGTCGCCGAACGCGTCGCTGACGACGCCGATC
>CALKYL010000218.1 GCA_938003515.1 uncultured bacterium | reverse complement strand
AACCTGGCCGGTGCGCAGCATCGGCTGCGGGACCCGCGCGCCGCCGAGACGGCGGACGCCGTCCTCGCGCCCCAGGAGCCGAAGTCCACGCCCGACACGCCGTCCGGCGGCCCGGCGGGCGGCCCGACCGGCCCGCAGGGCGACGTCAAGGTCGACCCGAACGCCCCGCAGGGCCAGCCGCAGAGCCCGTGCGCCAACGACAGCATCCTCTGGGTGATGCCGGTCTTCCTGGCGCTGATGTACTTCATGATGATCCGGCCCGAGCAGCGGCGGCGGAAGGAGCAGCAGACCCTGCTCGCCTCGATCAAGCAGGGCGACAAGGTCGTCACGGTCAGCGGCATGCACGGGCTCGTGCGCTCGCTGACGGAGAAGACCGTGACGCTGCGCGTCGACAGCGTCGACATCACGTTCGATCGCAGCGCCGTCGCGCGCATCGAGCGCGGTGACACCGCCGGCGCGAAGGCCGGCTCCTGACCGCGGCGGCCCACCGCGATCGGGACGCCGTGGGGAGGACCTCGCGTGCCGGGCGCTCGAGGCGGCCGGCTACCGCGTGGTCGGCCGCAACGTGCGCACCCGCTTCGGCGAGATCGACGTGCTCGTGCTGCAGAGGCGCGTGCTCGTCGCCGTCGAGGTCAAGGCGCGCCGCGAGCACCCCGCGCCCGAGCGCTGCGTGCGCCCCGCGCAGCTCGACCGCCTCGAGCAGAGCCTCCGTGCCGTGGCGGCGACGTTCCGGCCGCGCCCGCGCGCGCTGCGCGTCGACGTCGTCACGGTGCGCTGGTCCGGCCCGGCCGCCGACGCCGCGCGCCCGGGTCCGTTCGGGCCGGAGTTCCCAGCCGAGCTGCGCCATTTTCCCGGCTTCCGTCACGTGGCGCCTGGTGCCGATGCCATAGCGTCGTGCCCCCGTGCTCCAGGCCGGCGACGCCGTTCGCCGACGTCTGCCTGCGAGCTCCCCGCCCCGACGCGCCTTCCCGTGCCGACCCTCGTCGAACAGATCATCCCGCGCCGCAAGCTGCTGCTGCTGCTCAGCGAGACGACGCTGTTCACGCTGGTCGTGCTGGTCGGCACCAGCGTGCCGCCGCTCAGCAGCCGCAGCTTCGTGCTGCTCGAGCCGTCCGACGAGCTGCTCCGCGGCTTCGTCACCAGCCTGACGATCGCGCTGATCTGCCAGGCGTCGCTGTCCTACAACGACCTCTACGACTGGAAGACGGCGCAGAACCGCGCCGAGCTCGCGAACCGGCTGGTGCACAGCTACGGCTACGCGCTGGTGATGCTCGGCGTGCTCGCGCTGGTCGCCGGCTCGCTGTTCTTCCTGCCGGGCCTGCAGGACCTCAACGGCGAGACCTGGAAGCTGATCGTCCTGCTCGGCCTGGCGTTCGTCGGCGTGTTCGTGTTCCGCCACGCGTTCCACTGGTTCTTCTACAAGTGGCGCTTCGGCGAACGCGTGGTCGTGCTCGGCTCCTCGGCGGAGGCGCTGACCCTCGCGCGCATGATCCAGGACAACCCGATGGCCGGCTTCGAGCTGCTCGGGCTGATCGAAGAGCAGGGCCAGCCGCCGCTGCCGACCGGGCCCGACGACCCGCCCCGGCTGGGCACGCTCGACGACCTGCACGACCGCTGCCGCAAGGAGGGCATCTCCCGCGTCGTCGTCGCGCTGCGCGAGCGCCGCGGCAAGGTCCCGGTCGACGAGCTCCTGCGCTGCCGCATGGACGGCGTGCAGATCGAGGAGCGCGAGTCGATGTACGAGCGGCTGACCGGCAAGCTCGCCGTCGAGAGCATGCGGCCGAGCTACCTGATCTTCGGCCGCGGCTTCACCAAGGACCCGCTGACGATGGCGCTCAAGCGCGTGCTCGACATCCTCGCGTCGTCGCTCGGGATCCTGCTGTCGCTGCCGCTCTGCCTCCTTTCTGCGCTCGCCGTCAAGCTGACGAGCCGCGGCCCGGTCTTCTTCACCCAGGAGCGCGTCGGCGAGGAGGGCGAGCCGTTCCGGCTGATCAAGTTTCGCACCATGCGCGTCGACGCCGAGAAGGAGTCGGGGCCGGTGTGGGCGCAGGCGAACGACGACCGCGTGACGCCCGTCGGTCGCCTGCTGCGCCTGACGCGCATCGACGAGATCCCGCAGTTCGTCAACATCCTGGCCGGGCAGATGTCGTTCGTCGGCCCGCGGCCCGAGCGGCCGCACTTCGTCGAGCAGCTCCAGCGCGACATCCCGTTCTACCCCTTGCGGCACACGGTCAAGCCCGGCCTGACCGGTTGGGCGCAGGTCTGCCACCCGTACGGCGCCTCGGCGGAGGACGCGCAGGAAAAGCTGCGCTACGACCTCTACTACATCAAGAACATGGGGCTCCTGTTCGACATCAACATCATGCTGCGTACGGTCGCGGTGATCCTGCGCGGCAAGGGCGCGCGCTGACCGCGCGCCGACGCCCCCCCCTGGAGAGCACCTACATGACGAAGATCCTGGTCGCGGACGATCTCGGTGAAGAAGGCATGGCGCTGTTGCGCGAGGTCGGCGACGTCACCGTCCGGACCGGCATGGACGAGGACGCGCTGCGCGCCGCCCTGCCGCCGTTCGAGGCGCTGGTCGTGCGCTCGGCGACGCAGGTGACCGACCGGTCGCTCGAGCTCGCCGAGAACCTCGCGCTGATCGGCCGCGCCGGCATCGGCGTCGACAACATCGACGTCGACGCCGCGACGCGCCGCGGCATCGCGGTCATGAACACGCCGGAGGCGGGCGCGGTCACCACCGGCGAGCACGCGCTGGCGCTCCTGCTGAGCCTCGCACGCCGCATTCCGGCGGCCGACGCCTCGCTGCGCTCCGGCAAGTGGGCCAAGTCGAAGTTCACCGGCGTCGAGCTCGACCAGAAGCAGCTCGGGATCGTCGGCCTCGGCCGCATCGGGCGGGTCGTCGCGGCCAAGGCGCGCGGCATCGGCATGACGATCGCCGCCTACGACCCGTACGTGACCGAGCCGCAGGCGCCCGAGGGCGTGCGCATGCTCGACCTCGACGAGCTCCTGGCGGGTTCGGACTTCGTCAGCGTGCACGTGCCGCTCGCCGACGAGACCCGGCACCTGCTGTCGCGCGAGCGGCTGTTCGCGATGAAGCCGGGAGCCCTGCTCGTCTGCGCGGCCCGCGGCGGCATCGTCGACGAGAACGGGCTGTGCGAAGCGCTCGCCGAGGGCCACCTCGGCGGCGCCGCGCTCGACGTGTTCGAGCAGGAGCCGCTGCCCGACGACAGCCCGCTGCGCCAGGCGCCGAACCTGATCATGACGCCGCACCTCGGCGCGTCGACGCACGAGGCCAAGCGCAACGTGTCGCTCGACATGGCGCGCCAGATCGCGCTCGCGCTGAAGAAGGGCGTCGTGCTCAACGGCGTCAACGTGCCGCGGCTGGCGCCCGCCGACGCGGCGCAGGTCGGCCCGTATCTCGAGCTCGCCCGCAACCTCGCGTCGTTCCTCGTGCAGACGTTCGACGGCCGGCTGCAGTCGCTGCGGCTGACGGTGCAGGGCGGCGTGCCCGAGTCGGCGCACCGCGCCTTGACCGTGGCGATGCTGGTCGGCGCGCTGAAGCCGTCGGTCGCCGGCACGGTGACCCCGGTCAACGCCGAGCGCATCGCGCGCGAGCGGAACCTGCGCGTGCACTGCGACTCCTCGGCGATGAAGCGCGACTTCATGTCGCTGCTGCGCGTCGAGGCGCTGTTCGGCGACGAGCGCCACTTCGCGTCCGGCACCGTGCTCGGCCACAGCCACGGCCGGCTGGTCGAGCTGGACGACTACGTGCTCGACGCGATCCCCGAGGGCCCGATGCTGGTCACGTTCCACAAGGATCGGCCCGGCGTGGTCGGCAAGCTCGGCACCGTGCTCGGGGACCAGGGCGTCAACATCTCCCGCATGCAGATCGGCACGGCCACCCACGAAGAGACGCACACCGCGCTCGGCATCCTCAACCTCGACGGCGACCCCGACGACGCGCTGCTCGACCGGGTGCGGGCGATCGACGCCATCGTGCAGGCGCGGCTGGTGCGCTGACCGCACGTGCAGTCCCCCCTCGCCGCCGTCTACTTCGACTGCGACTCGACGCTGTCCGCGATCGAGGGCGTCGACGAGCTGCTCGAGTCGGCCGACCCCGCGCTCCGCGCCGAGATCGCCGCGATGACCGAGCAGGCGATGAACGGCGAACGCCCGCTCGCCGACGTCTACGAGCTGCGGCTCGCCCGGCTCGCGCCGAACCGCCGGCAGCTCGAGCGCATCGGCCATCGCTACGTCGAACGGCTGGTGCCCGACGCCCCCGGGGTCGTGCGTGCGCTGCGCTGGCTCGGCAAGCACGTCGGCGTCGTCAGCGGCGGGCTGCTCGCGCCGGTGCAGCACGTCGCGCGCCACCTCGGCGTCCCGCTCGAGAACGTGCACGCCGTCCCGGTGACGTTCGCCGCCGACGGCAGCTACGTCGACTTCGACCGCCGCTCGCCGCTCTGGAGGAACCAGGGCAAGGTCACGGTGCTGCGCGCGCTGCCGCCGGCGCACCACCCGCTGGCGTTCGTCGGCGACGGCGTGACCGACCTCGAGACGCGACCGCACGTCGCGCGCTTCGTCGGCTTCGGCGGGGTCGTCGCGCGCCCCGCGGTGCGCGCCGGCGCCGAACACTTCGTCGCCGGCCCGGGGCTCGCAGGGGTGCTGCCGCTCGTCCTGACCGAGCACGAGGTAGGCCGCCTGCGCGGTGAGCCCGACTTCACCTCGTTGCTTTCGGCTGCCGAAGCATGATGCTCTCCGCATGGCCGACCACTTGGTGCTGTTCATCCCCGGTCCGACCGAGGTCGACGAGGAGCTCCGCCAGATCCTCGCGATGCCGCTGCTCGGCCACCGCGACCCGAAGTTCGTCGCGACCGTCCAGGACGTCTGCCAGAAGCTGCGCCGGCTGTTCCTGACCGAGCAGCACGCTGCGTTCGAGACCTGCTCGGCGACCGCGCTGATGGAGGCGGCGATCCGCAACCTGGTGCCGCGCGGCGGGCGCACGCTGCACCTGGTCGGCGGCGCGTTCGGCCAGCGCTGGCACAAGGTCAGCAAGTCGTGCGGCCGCCGCGCGGAGGCGCTCGAGGTGCCGCTCGGCGAGGCCCACGACCCGGCCGCGCTGCGCGCGCGTCTCGCCGAGGGCCCCGCCCCCGACGCCGTCTGCATCACCCACAACGAGACGTCGACCGGCGCGATCCAACCGCTCGCCGAGCTGGCGGCCGCCGTGCGCGACGCGGCCCCGGACGCGCTGCTGCTCGTCGACGTCGTCACGACCCTCGCCGGCGCCGAGCTGCGCTTCCACCGCTGGGGCCTCGACTTCGCGCTCGCCGGCACCCAGAAGTGCCTCGCGCTCGCGCCCGGCCTCGGCGTCTACGCCGTGTCCGAACGCGCGCTCGCCCGCGCCGCGGCGGTCGAGGAGCGCGGTTTCCTGCTCGACCTGCCGAAGGCGGTCGCCGACACCAACGCCGGCAAGACGCTGGCGACGCCGTGCGTGCCGCTGGTCTACGCGCTGCAGCGGCAGCTCGACCGTATCGCCGCCGAGGGCCTGGACGCGCGCTGGCGGCGGCACCTCGCGATGCGCGACCGCACCCTCGAATGGGCCCAGGGCCGCGGCTTCGCGCCGTTCGTGACCGACGCCCGGCACCGCTCGCCGACCGTCAGCTGCCTCGACGCGAAGGGCCAGGACGTCGACGCGCTCGCCAGGCAGGCGCTCGCGGCCGGCTTCAAGCTCGACAAGGGCTACGGCGACCTCAAGGGCAAGGCGTTCCGCGTCGGCCACATGGGCGACCACGCGCCGGCCCGGCTCGAGCAGCTGCTGGCGTCGCTCGGCCGGCGCTGAGCGGCCGCGTCCCCACCCGCCCGCGCCCGCCTGGAACGGGCCCCCGCGTTGGCCTATTGCTGCACCGTATGCCCAACCAGCTCAAGACCATCCTGTTGCTCGGCGCCTTGTCCGCGCTGCTCGTCGCCATCGGCGGCGCGATCGGTGGCGCCGGGCTGTACGTGTTCCTGACGATCGCGATCCTGCTCAACGTCGGGTCGTTCCTCTACTCCGACCGGCTCGTCCTGCGCATGAGCCGGGCGCGCGTGCTCGACGAGCGCGAGGCGCCCGCCCTGTTCGCGATGGTGCGCGACCTCACCGACCGCGCCGGGCTGCCGATGCCCCGGCTCGCGGTCGTGCCCGACCCGACGCCGAACGCGTTCGCGACCGGCAGGAGCCCGGGCCGCGCCGTCGTCGCCGTCACCGAGGGCCTCCTGCACCTGACCGAGCCGCGCGAGCTGCGCGGGGTGCTCGCCCACGAGCTCGCCCACGTCGCCAACCGCGACACCCTGGTCGCGACGATCGCCGCCGCGTTCGGCACCGCGATCACCTACATCGCGAACGTGCTCCAGTGGGGCGCCATCTTCGGCGGCGCCGGCGCGTCCGACGACGACGGCGAGGCCGGCGCGGCCGGCGGGCTGCTGATGGCGTTCCTCGCGCCCGTCGCGGCGACCATGCTGCAGATGGGCATCAGCCGCTCGCGCGAGTATCTGGCCGACGACTGGGCGGCGCGCCTGACCGGCGACCCGCGCGGGCTCGCGAACGCGCTCGGCAAGCTGCAGCAGCACGGCGAGCAGCTCGCCCGCCGCGGCGCGCCCCAGGCCGAGCCCGCGACGGCGAGCCTGTCGATCGTCAACCCGCTGAGCGGCGGCACGCTGACCGGCGGCCTGTTCCGCCTGTTCGCGACCCACCCGCCGATCGACGACCGCATCCGCCGCCTGCTCGCGCTCGAGCAGGAGCTCGGCCGGGCCGCCTGAGGCGCGGCCCGGACGACCGGCGCGGACGAGCCGGCCGGCGCTCAGCCGGTCTGGCGCAGCGCGAAGCACAAAGCGACCCCGGCGACCGCCAGCACCGTGCCGACGACCGCGAGCCGCCCGACGCGCGCGCCGTAGAGCCAGACCGAGACCGGCAGCATGAACACCGGCGTCGTCGCCATCAGCGCCGCGGCGACGCCGGCGTCGGCGTGGCGGATCGCGACCATCGACAGCCAGACGCCGAACACGGGCCCGAACACGGCGCCGAACAGCGCGCCCGCGAGCGCGCGGCGCTCGGAGAACACCCGGCGGAGCGCGAACGGCCGGCCCTGCAGCGTCACGATCAGCTGCATCGACGCGGTGCCGGCCAGCATGCGCACGATCGTCGCGTCGAGCGGCCGCACGCCGTCCGGCAGGTCGGCCCCGGGCGCCATGCCGGCGTCGCCGAGCACGACGCCGCCCGCCTGGCCGAGCGCGCCGACGAACGCTCCCAGGAGCCCGAGCAGCCAGGCGCGCCGGTCGAGGCCGGGCCGCCACGCGCCCTCCCGGCTCTTCAAGAGGACCAGCACGACGCCGAACACCGTCAGCGCGACGCCCGCGAGCGGCCCGGCGCCCGGCACGACGCCGCGCAGCGCGTTGAGGCCGACGGTGCACGCCGGCCACAGCGCCATCACGACCGTGGAGACCCGGGGCCCGATCGTGCCGAACGCGTGGAACAGCGCGAAGTCGCCGATCGCGAGCCCGACCACGCCCGACAGCGCGAGCAGCAGCAGGCGCGGCCACGGCGCGCCGGCCGGCCACACGCCGCCGTAGAACGCGAGGCCGAGCGCGCACAGCAGCGGCAGCGCCGCGTACAACCGGAACTGGTTGGTCGCGGTCGCCCCCACCGCGCGGCTGGCCACGGCGAACGCGATGCTGCTGCCGAGCCAGCACAGCGCGGTCGACAGCGCCGCGATCTCACCGAGGTAGGGCATGCAAACGGCGCGGGAGTGTGCCAGTCTCTCGGCGCCGACTCAACGTGGACCCGCTCGACGCCTACCTCTCGTGGCTCGCCGACGAGCGCCGGAAGAGCCCGGCGACGCTGCGCGCCTACGGCGCCGACCTGCGCGCGTTCGCCGCCTGGCTCCGCGGCCGGGACGTCGCCGTGACCGAGGTCGGCCGCGCCGCGCTGCGCCGCTACCTCGTCGAACTCGAGGAGCAGGGCCTCGCGGCCACCAGCGTGCAGCGCAAGCTCGCGAGCGTGCGCGGCCTGTTCGGCTGGCTGCGCCGCACCGGCCGCATCGCGACCGATCCGTCGCGGCTGCTCAAGGGCCCGCGCGCGCCCAAGCGCGTGCCCCGCTTCCTGACCGCCGCCGAGGTCGACCGCCTGCTCGGACAGCCGTTCGACGACACGCCGCAGGGTCTGCGCGACCGCGCGATCCTCGAGACGCTCTACTCGACCGGCTGCCGCGTCGCCGAGTGCGCCGGGCTCGCGCTCGCCGCCGTCGACCTCGACGAAGGCATCGCGCGCGTCGTCGGCAAGGGCCGGAAGGAGCGCCTCGCGATGCTCGGGCAGCCGGCCGTCGAAGCGATCTCTGCGTGGCTGCCGGCCCGCCGCGAGCTCGTGCGCGCGGCGCGCCGCGCCGATCCCGGCGCGCTGTGGCTCAACCGCTCCGGCCGGCGGCTCAGCGCGCGCTGGGTGTTCGAGACGGTCGCCGCGCGCGCCCGCGCCGCCGGGCTCGAGACGCCGCTGACGCCGCACGGCCTGCGCCACTCGTTCGCGACGCACCTGCTCGACCGCGGCTGCGATCTGCGCACGGTCCAGGAGCTGCTCGGCCACGCGCGGCTCGTGACGACCGCGACCTGCACGCACGCGCCGACCGGCGGCCCGCGCGACGTCTACGACCACGCGCACCCGCACGGCCGCGCGCGCGAGGGCGAGGGCGCGAGCTGAGGCTCACGCGGTCCCCGCGACCAGCGGCACGAAGCGCACGCCGAAGAGCCGCTGGGTGCGCAGGCGGTCCGGCCCTTCGCGCGTGAGGCAGACCAGCTCGAGATCCTCCGGGTGCGGGCCGACCGGGATCACCATGCGGCCCCCGACCGCGAGCTGCCGCTCGAGCGCCGGCGGCACGGTCGGCACGCCGGCGGCGACGACGATCCCGTCGAACGGCGCCTGCTCGGGCCAGCCGCGCGAGCCGTCGCCGCAGCGCACCGTGACGTTCGCCGCGCCCTCGGCGGCCAGCCGTTCGCGCGCCGCGTCGGCGAGCGCGCGGTGGCGCTCGATCGTGAACACCCGGCCCGCCAGCTCGGCGAGCACCGCCGCGGCGTAGCCCGACCCGGTGCCGACCTCGAGCACGCGCTCGTCGCCGTCGAGCGCGAGCGCCTCGCACATCACGGCGACGACGTAGGGCTGCGAGATCGTCTGGCCGGCCGCGATCGGCAGCGCGCGGTCGTCGTAGGCGCGCACCCGGTCCACGTCGGGCACGAA
>CALKYL010000217.1 GCA_938003515.1 uncultured bacterium | reverse complement strand
ACGCGTTCGGCTGCGTCGTCGAGGCGCTCGACGTGCGCGGCGCCGGCGTCGAGCAGACCTTCACGTTCGCGCAGCTGCCCCGGCGCGGCGAGCTCGTCGTGACGATCGGCGTCGCCACGGCGCTCGCGGGTGCGAACACCGACGCGGGCATCGAGTTCCGCGGCCCGTTCGACGCGGTGCGTTACTCGCCGGCCGTCGCGATCGACGCCGCCGGCGAGCGCGTCGCGGCTCCGACGACGCTCGCGGGTGATGCGCTGACGATCCGCGTGCCCGCGGACTTCGTGGAACGCGCGGCGCTGCCGCTCGTCATCGACCCGGTCGTGCACGCGATCCAGGTCTACTCGTCGACGACCGACGTCGGGGATCCCGACCTCGCGTGGGACGACACCGGCAACGTCTGGGCGGTGTCGTTCGCGCGCGTGTTCGCGGCCGGCGACTGGGACTGCTACGTGCAGCGCGTGTCCCTCGGCAACCCGATGACGCTGGTCGGCGGTCTGACGACGATCGACGCGTCGAGCGTGTCCTGGCCGCGGCCGCGCATCGCCAATCTCGCGGTCTACGACACGTTCCTGGTCGTCGCGCAGACGCGCACCGGCTCGACCGGCACCTGGGACGTTCGCGGTCGGCTGATGGCCAACAGCGGTCCGACGATCTCGAACCAGTTCGACATCGCCAACACCGGCGTCGACGAGCTGCGGCCGGACGTCGGCGGGGACTCGGGTCCGCCGCCGTGTGCGTTCACGGTCGTCTGGGAGCACGCGACGAGCCCGGGCAACCACGACATCCAGGCGCGGCAGGTCGAGCCGACCGGCGCGCTGCGGCCGGGCCCGGTCACGGTCGCGGGCAGCGCCGCGCACCAGACGTGGCCGACGATCTCCAAGTCGACCGGCGGCGGCAACCTCACGACGCGCGTCTCGGCGGTCGTCTACCAGCAGCTCGGCGCCGGCGAGGACGTGCGCGGCTCGTTCCTGACCCGCGACGGCGCGCTGATCCTGAACGGCGTCGGCACCAGCTTCCCGATCGCGAACAGCGGGTTCCACGAGACCCAGCCGCACGTCAGCAGCGCGACGCTGCCGTCGATCGACGGCACCCGTCTGTGGCTCGTCGCCTACGAACGCAACGAGAACGCCGGTGACATCTGGGCCGCGTGCTTCGACCAGACCGGCACCGTGCGCGCGAGCGCGAGCGTGCAGGCGCTCGAGCAGAGCTCCCAGCGCACGCCGTGGCCGCAGAAGCGTCCGAGCGTCGACAGCGACGGGCTGCGCTTCGTCGTCTGCTACGACGAGGTCTACTCCGGCAACACGACCGCCAACGACCTCGACACGCGTGCGACCACGCTCGCCCTGGCGGGCAGCGCGCTGTCGGCGGGCGAGAAGGGCACGTGGCTCGGTGCGAGCGGCGGCAAGCGCGAGTTCAACGTGCAGATCGCGTCGCGATACAGCGGCACCGGCGCCTACAGCCGCCACTTCAACACCGCGCACGACCGCGACGGCATCCCGAGCGGCAATCTCGGCATCGAGGCGTACAGCTTCGACCTCGCGCCCGCCGGAGCGTTCCTCACGCGGCCGACCGTGTGCGGCCTGCTCGGAATCGGGGTCACCGGTGCCCCCGAGCTCGGCAACCTTATGACGTTCTCGCTGTCGGGCTATGCGGGCGTGCCCTGGTTCGTCTTCGGCGCGCCCGTGAGCGTGCCGATCGCGGCGTGCTCCGGCTGCACGCTCGGCGTCGACGGGGTGCTGGTGGTCGGCGGGAGCCTGCCGCTGGTCGTCCCGGCGAGCCCGTCCCTGTTCGGAGCGACGTTCGCGGCGCAGGGGTTCTCGATCGAGCCGGTCGGACCGTGCTTCGGGCAGATCCACCTCAGCAACACGATCGACTTCACGATCGGCTGACGCCGTCGGGCGCGGGGCGCTCGGGACGGCCGCTGCGCACCGCATCCGCGGGCGCTCGGCGCTCGAAGAGCGCCCTCGTGACCGAGCCCGAGCCACGCTCCGAACCGCGCACCGACCTCGAGACCGCCTGGTCGATCCGCGTCGCGAAGGAGTACCACAAGTTCAGCGCGGCCCACTTCCTGATCTTCGAGGACGGCAGCGCCGAGCGGCTGCACGGGCACAACTACAGGGTCGGGCTCGAGCTGCATGCGGCCGACGCGAGCCACGGCATGGTGCTGGACTTCCGCGCGGCCAAGACGGTGTTGAGCGACGTGCTGGACCGCCTGGACGAACGCGTGCTGCTGCCCGGCGAGCACCCGGTGCTCACCTGCGTCGCGACCGACGGCGACGCCTACGAGGTCCGGCACGGCGAGAAGCGCTACGTGCTGCCGGCCGAGGACGTGGTCGTGCTGCCGGTCGACAACACCAGCTCCGAGAACCTCGCCGACTGGATCGCGCGCGCGGTGCTCGCGGGGCTGCGCGCTGCCCGGCCCGAGCTGCCCCTCGAGAGCGTCGTGGTCACGGTCGAGGAGACGAGCGGGCAGTCCGGCTCGGTGACGCTGCGCCTGCCGACCGCCGCGACCCGCCAGGTCGCCGGCGTCCAGCGGGCCGGCTAGCTCGCGCGCTGCGGCACCGCCCGCCCGGTCGCGGCCTCGAGCAGGAACTCGAGCACGTCGTCTGCCGACCAGCTGCCGCGGCGCTTCTTCGGCAGCATCAGGTGCGTCTTGCCGGCCTCGACCGGGCGCACGTCGGCGAAGCGGTCGAGCCACGCGCCGCCGAGCGGCACGCCGGCCGGGTGGCGCACGACCAGGCGGTCGTTCTCGACCCACTGCACGCTGAGCACGCCGAGGTCCATCAGCGCGTGCTTCAGCCGGAACTGCCGCAGCAGCGTCGCGACCGGCTTCGGCAGCTTGCCGTAGCGGTCGCGCAGCTCGCCCTCGAGCTCGGCGTTGCGCGCGCGGCCGGTCGCCGCGTCCAGCGCGCGCAGTAGCTCGAGCCGCTGCCGCGGGTCCTGCAGGAAGTCGTCGGGCAGATACGCCTTCAGCCTGAGGTCGACGTCGACCTCGGCGAGCTGCACGTGCACCGGCCGCTCCTGCTGCGCGGACTCGACCGCGCTCCGCAGCAGCTGGCAGTACATGTCGTAGCCGACCGACGCGATGTGGCCCGACTGCTGCGGGCCGAGCAGGTTGCCCGCACCGCGGATCTCGAGGTCCTTCATCGCGATCGCGAAGCCGGCGCCGAGGTGCGAGAACTCCTCGAGCGCCTTCAGCCGCGCCCGCGCCTCCTGGCCCGGCGGCTCGTCGCGGTCGAGCAGCAGGTAGCAGTAGGCCTTCTCGCTCGAGCGGCCGACGCGGCCGCGCAGCTGGTGCAGCTCGGCGAGGCCGAAGTGGTCGGCCTGGTCGATCAGGATCGTGTTGGCGCGCGCGATGTCGAGGCCGTTCTCGACGATCGTCGTCGACACCAGCACGTCGAACTCGCCGCGCACGAACGCGCGCACGGTCTTCTCGACCTCGGCCTCGGTCATCTGGCCGTGGCCGATCGCGATGCGGGCCCCGGGCGCGAGCTGGCGCAGGCGGTTCGCGAGCACTTCGAGCTCTTGGATGCGGTTGTGCAGCACGAACACCTGGCCCTGCCGCGACAGCTCGCGGGTCAGCGCGTCCTGCAGCACGCGGTCGTCGCGGAACAGGACCCGCGTCTCGACCTCCTGGCGCCCGGGCGGCGGGTTGTCGAGCGTCGAGATGCCGCGGATGCCGAGCAGCGAGCCGTGCAGCGTGCGCGGGATCGGCGTCGCGCTGAGCGTGAGCACGTCGACCTCGGCGCGCAGCGCCTTGAGCCGCTCCTTCTGCCGCACGCCGAAGCGCTGCTCCTCGTCGACGACGACGAGGCCGAGGTCGTGGAACGAGACGTCCTTCGAGAGCAGCTGGTGCGTGCCGACGACGACGTCGACCGCTCCCTTCGCGAGGCCGTCCTGCACCTCGCGCCGCTCGGCCGGCTTGCGGTAGCGCGACAGCATCTCGACGCGCAGCCCGAACGGCTCGCAGCGCTGCGCGAACGTCTTGGCGTGCTGCTCGGCGAGGATCGTCGTCGGCGCCAGCAGCGCGACCTGTCGGCCGGTGATCGCGACCCGGAACGCTGCGCGCAGCGCCAGCTCGGTCTTGCCGAAGCCGACGTCCCCGCACAGAAGCCGGTCCATCGGCGACGGCTTCTGCAGGTCCGCCTGGATCTCGCGCCACGCGCGCGCCTGGTCCTCGGTGTCGCGGAACGGGAACGCGTCGAGGAAGTCGCGCTCGAGCGGGTCGGGCGGATACGGCGGGCGCTCTACGAGCGCGCGCCTGCTCTGCACCTCGAGCAGCTCGGCGGCGAGGTCGAACAGGGCCTCCTGGACCTGCTCCTTGCGCTTCTGGAAGCCCTTGCCGCCGAGCTTGTCGAGCGGCGCCTTGCCGCCACTGCCGACGTACCTCTGGACGAGATGGATCTAGCTCGCCGGCACGAGCAGCTTGACATAGTCATGGAAGCACAGGCGCAGGTGCTCCTCCGTGCCTTCGCTGCGGGGGACCAGCGCGGTCCCCTCGAAGCGCGCGACGCCGTGCACCGCGTGCACGACCAGATCACCGGGCCCGAGCTCGAAGAAGCTCTGGATCGCGCGGCTCGGCACCGCGACGCGCTCGCGCACGCGCGCCTGCTGCGGCACGCCGGCGAACTCGACGTTGGACAGCGCGGTCGTCTGCAGATCGGGGATGCGAAAGCCCTTGCTGATCGCTCCGTCGAGCAGCTCGACGCGCTCTGCGTCGAGGTCGACCTGCTTGTGCGCGAAGATCTCGCGCAGGCGCTCCTGCTCGTCGGGGCTCCTGCAGAACAGCAGCACGCGTCCCTGCACGCCGCGCACGCTGCGCAGCCGGCCGGCCGGGTCGGCTTCGCCGCTGCCGACCGCCGAGCCGGCGGACAGCACCTTGTAGTCGAACTCGTGGCTCGGCAGCGACGACACGTCGACGTGCGGGCACGGCCGCAGCGTGTCCTGGAGCGTCGCGAGCTTCGGGCGCACGTCGGCGTCGAAGGTGGTGAGCCGCGCCTGGCGCTCCTCGACGCGCAGCGGCTCGAACGTGACGACGAGCGTCTGCGACGGCGTCAGGTGCTTGAGCACGTGGCCCTGCTCGGCGTCGTCGGCCTCGGCGAGCGCCAGCACGAAGCGTTCGTGCACCGCGGTCGTGCGTTGCGTCGCCGGATCGAAGCTGCGGATCGACTCGAGCGTTTCGTCGAAGAACTCGAGCCGCAGCGCCTGGTCGGCCGCCATCGGGAAGACGTCGACGACGTCGCCGCGCACGCTGCATTCGCCGGGGGCGAGCACCAGCGGCACGCTGCGCAGCCCGGCCGCCTGCGCGCGCTGCAGCACCTGGGTGCGGTCGAGCTGCTGGCCGGCCTCGAGCTCGAGGCGCGCCTTGCGCAGGCCCTTCGGCGTCACGACCGGCTGCAGCATCGCCTCGATGCCGCATAGCAGCGGGGCGTGGTCGGTGGCGACGTGCTGCAGCGCCTTCTGCCGCTCGCTCCTGGTGACCGGGTCGGGTTCGCCGTCGTCGCCCTGCTCCTCGCGTACGAGCACGTGCGAGGGCACGCCGAACGCGGCGAGGTCGGTCTGTAGCTGCAGGCTGTCGACGTCGTCGGCGGTCAGCACCAGCAGCTGCCCCTGGTGCGCGCGCTGCAGCACGGCGAGCAGCAGCCCGGCCGACGCGCCCCACAGCCCGCCGGCCTTGCAGCGCGCGCCGAGCCGCAGCTGCGCGATCAGGTTCCTGGTGACGGGCAGGCGCGCGAACGCGTCGAGCAGCTTGTCGGTGGGGGACGGGGCCACGGGCGGGCGGAGCAGCGTAGCGATCGGGGTCGGGGGCGCCCATGGCGGGCGTGGGCGGGGTGAGGATGGTGGGAGGATGCGCTTCGCCGCGGTTGCTCGCCGGGATTCGCACTGGTCGTCTGCCACCGTGGGGCGAGTCGTGCCACGTGCTCTCGTGTGGGTGCAGGTGGTCGAACGTGGCAGCGTCGCCGGCCGGAGCAGACGGCGCTCTACCGGGTCGTGCAGAGCGCATGGGCGACGGTGCGCGACGAGATCGAGCGGCGCGAGCGAGCGGTGCCGCGGTTCTGCGTGCGCGAGATGGAGGCGTATCTGAAGTGCGGGATCCTGGCGCACGGCTTCGCGCGGGTGTGGTGCAAGTCGTGCGGCAAGGACGACGTGGTCGCGTTTTCGTGCAAGGGCCGCGGCTTCTGCTCGTCGTGCGCGGCGCGGCGCATGGGGGACACGGCCGCGTGGATCGTCGATCGGGTGATGCCGGAGGTGCCGGTGCGGCAGTGGGTGCTGTCGCTGCCGCATCGGCTGCGGGTCTTGTGCGCATACGACGCGGACGCGTGTGCGCTGGTGCGGCGGGTGGTGGTGCGGGTCGTGTCGGGGTTCTACGAGGGGCGGGTGCGGCGGCAGGGCTTGCCGCGGCCGCGCACGGGGGCGGTGGCGTTCGTGCAGCGATTCGATTCGGCGCTCAGGCTGAATGTGCACCTCCACGTGCTCTGGCTGGACGGGGGGTATTCGTGGCAGCCTGGCCGGCGGGTGCAGTGGCACGAGCACGAAGGACTGTGCGATGCGGACGTCGTGCGGCTGGTGAAGCGGGTGCGCGACCGGGTCGTGAAGGCGCTGCGCTGCGCGGGTAGGTGGTGGGATGGGCACGACGCG
>CALKYL010000216.1 GCA_938003515.1 uncultured bacterium | reverse complement strand
CCTCGTCGTCGCCCGGCGTGCGCATGGTGACGAGCTGCTGGCCGTGCACGTCGAGCAACAGCGGCTCCTCGCGCACCAGCAGGTCGTCGCGGCCGTCCGCGAGGCGGCGCAGCGCCGCGCCGGCGGGCGGCTCGGGCACGTCGCGCCGCGCGCTCAATTGCCGATCTGCAGCTCGGCAGCGTCCGACAGCGAGCCTCCGAACGGGTTGAGGCCGGGGTCGAACACGAACGCCTGCTGGTAGAGGCGGTATCCGAGCAGGTTCGGCTGGCTCGGGATCGCGACCGACCACGACGCGGTCGGACCGAACGTGAACACCGCGTCGAGCACGTCGGGGCTAACCCGGAGTAGGCAGCCGGTCATGCCGAGCGTCGTCACTTCGAGCGGCAGCGGGCTCCCGCCGAACACGGTGTTGCTCTCGCCGGTCAGCATCAGACCGAGCTGCGCCGGCACGTTGGTCACGTTGACGATCAGCGTCTGGCCGAGGCGGGGCGGTGCTGCGGCGAGCAGCTGCGCCGTGCCGAGCGAGCCGGGGCAGCCCGGCCCGAACGTCTGGTAGATCGACGGGAAGGCGTCTTCGGTGCAGCAGCGGATCGCCCAGACGCCGCTGTAGTAGAGCGGGCACAGGGGCAGGCCGCTGACGGTCGCGAGCGCGGCGTCGCGCCAGCCCTGGCCGAGGATCTCGATCAGGCTGGTGCGCTGCGGCGTGATCGCCGGGTTGCACGTGAACGGGAAGGTCGGGTTCTGGCTGTTGTCGGTGAAGAAGTTGGCCGGCCAGCCGCTCTGGCACGAACCGCTCGGGTGCAGGTTGACGTCGACCCGGAAGCAGATCGCGAAGCGCCGCACGCCGCCGACCGGCGGCTGCGCGCCGACGACGATGCCGTAGGTGCTGGTGTCGAGCGTGTTGAGGCCCGTGCTGGCGACCTGGAAGTTGGCCGTCGCCTGCTGCGACAGGCTGAAGACGCGCTGGCCCATGTTGGCGATCGCGCCGTTGAACGACACCCCGTCGTAGACCTCGACGTCGAGCAGCGCCTGGAAGCCGTTGACGCCGAGCGCTGCGCCCCACGGCGCGACGACCTGCGTGATCCGCTGCGGCGGCATGCCGGCGGGCAGCTCGAAGACGACGCCGGCGCTCTCGCCCTCGCACAGCCCCGGGATCACGCTGACGTTGGTCAGCCCCTGCGGCACGTCCGGCAGCGCGTCCCGCTTCCAGAACGTCTGGCCGGCGGCGGCGCAGCCCTGCGCGACGGCGGCGACGGGCAGCGAGGCGAGCACGAGGGCCGCGGCGGCGGCGCGGAGGACGGTCGGCATGGCGGCTCCTTGGGCCTGGGCGGACGACGCCGGAGGCAGTCTCGGCGTCGCCGCGAGCATCGTCGAGCGGCCGGGCCGGAGCGTCAACCGGCCGCCGCGAAGCGCCCCGGCGCCGGAACACGATGGCGTCGCTCCCGACGGGCCCTAGCATGCCCCGGCGATGCTGCGCCTCGTGTCCCTGTGCGGGATCGCCGCGATGCTGGCGATCTGCTACGCCCTGTCGCGCCACCGCGCGGCGATCCGCTGGCGGCTCGTCGGGACCGGGCTCCTGCTGCAGGCCGTGCTCGGCCTGACGTTCCTGTACTGGGACGCCGGCAACGCGGCGCTGCAGGACGTCGGCGACGGGGTCGACGCGTTCCTCAAGCTCTCGGCCGAGGGCAGCTACTTCGTCTTCAACGCGCTCACCGACCAGCAGGTCGTCGCCGCCGCGTTGCCGGACCGGAGCAACGGCTTCGTGTTCGCGTTCATGGTCCTGCCGACGCTGATCTTCTTCTCGAGCTTCATGGCGGTGCTCTACCACCTCGGGGTCATGCAGCTCGTCGTGCGCGGCATGGCGTGGCTGATGGTGCGGCTGCTCGGCACGTCGGGCAGCGAGTCCCTGTCGGCGTGCGGCAACGTGTTCGTCGGCCAGACCGAGGCGCCGCTGCTCGTGCGGCCCTACCTCAAGGGCATGACGATGAGCGAGCTGCACGCGATCATGGTCGGCGGCTTCGCGACCATCGCCGGCGGCGTGTTCGTCATCTACGTCGGCTTCGGGGTCGACCCGGGCCACCTGATGGTGGCGAGCGTGATGGCGGTGCCGGCCGGGCTGATCTGCACCAAGATGCTGTGGCCGGAGACCGAGCCGAGCGAGACGATGGGCACGGTCACCGCGGCGGCGGGCTCGCCGTACGGCAACGTCGTCGAGGCGGCGGCCGGCGGCGCCAGCGACGGGCTCAAGCTCGCGCTGAACGTCGCCGCGATGCTGATCGCGTTCCTCGGCCTGGTCGCGGTGCTCAACGCCGGCCTCGGCGCCCTGAGCGGCCTGTTCTACGCCGAGGACGCGGGCGTGCGCTGGTCGGTCGAGGGCGGGCTGGCGCTCCTGTTCTGGCCGATCGCGGCGGTCATGGGCGTGCCGTGGGACGAGATCCCGCTGCTCGCCGAGCTGCTCGGCACCAAGATCGCCGTGACCGAACTGGTCGCGTACAGCAAGCTCGGGCCGATGATCGACCAGGGACAGGTCTCGCCGCGCACCGCGCTGATCGCGAGCTTCGCGCTGTGCGGCTTCGCCAACGTCGGCAGCGTCGCGATCCAGGTCGGCGGGCTCGGCGCGATCGCGCCGGAGCGCCGGCGCGACCTCGCCAGGCTCGGCCTGCGCGCGATGTTCGCGGGCGCGCTCGCGACCTGCATGACGGCGTGCGTCGCCGGCGTGCTGCAGGGCGGGGGCTCGTCGTG